>JAYSCE010000363.1:0-4795 GCA_041915035.1 Xanthobacter sp. | reverse complement strand
GGCATCTTGTGCAGCGTCATGCCCGGGGCGCGCATGTTGAAGATGGTGGTGATGAGGTTGATCGCGCCGAGCAGCGAGGACGCGCCCGCGATGTGCAGCGAGAAGATCAGCAGGTCCATGGCCGGGCCGGGGTGGCCGAGCTTGGACGAGAGCGGGGGATAGATGGTCCAGCCGCCGCCGAAGCCGTTGGTGCCCGGCGCGCCTTCCACGAACAGCGAGGACAGCGCGAGGATGAAGGCGGGCGGCAGCAGCCAGAAGGCAATGTTGTTGATGCGCGGGAACGCCGTGTCCGGCGCGCCGATCATCAGCGGGGCGAAGTAGTTGCCGTAGCCGCCGATGAGCGCGGGCATCACCATGAAGAAGATCATGATGAGGCCGTGGCCGGTGGTGAAGACGTTGAAGGTCTGCGGATCCTTGAAGATCTGGAGACCCGGCTCCTGCAGCTCCATGCGGATGGCGATGGAGAGGGCGCCGCCCACGATCCCCGCCACGATGGCGAAGATCAGGTACATCACGCCGATGTCCTTGTGGTTGGTCGAGAAGACCCAGCGCTTCCAGCCCGTGGGGATGTGGGAATCGTGGGTATCGTGATCGTCGTGATGGCTGTGGGTGACTGCCTCGGTGGCCATTCCCGCTTTCCTCGTGTTCCCGGCGCCGCCCCGTCCCGCCGCGCCGCATCTATTCTGGGAACCGCACGGCCGTCCGCCGCGCGGGGAAACCTCAAGGGCCCGCCAGGGCGGGCCCGGAACCGTCAGCGCGCGGTCGCGACACCCTCGGAGGTGCCGGCATCGGCGAACTTGCCCTCGGCATCCTTGGCGGACGCGAACTTGGCCTTGGCCTGGGCGACCCAGGCGTTGAAGTCGGCCTCGCTCACGGCGCGCACGGCGATGGGCATGAAGGCATGGTCGCGGCCGCACAGCTCGGAGCACTGGCCGTAGTACACGCCCTCGCGGGTGATCTTGAACCAGCTCTCGTTCAGGCGGCCCGGCATGGCGTCGATCTTCACGCCGAAGGAGGGCACCGCGAAGGAGTGGATCACGTCCGCCGCCGTCACCTGGATGCGGATGTTCTTGTTGATCGGCACCACCACCTCGTTGTCCACCGCGAGGAGGCGAGGCTGGCCGGGCTTCAGGTCCTTCTCGGCGACGAGGTAGGAGTCGAAGCCGAAGCCGCCGTTATCCGGATATTCGTAGGACCAGTACCACTGGTGGCCCGTCACCTTCACGGTGAGGTCGGGCTTGGGGATGTTCAGCTCGAGGTGCAGCAGCCGGAACGAGGGGATGGCGATGGCCACCAGGATCAGCACCGGCACCACCGTCCAGGCCACCTCGATCATGGTGTTGTGGCTGGTCTTGGAGGGCACCGGGTTGGCGCGCTCGTTGAACCGCACCACCACGATCACCAGCAGCACCAGCACGAACAGCACGATGGCGGTGATGATGGAGATGAGCAGCACGTTGAAGCTGTGGATGTTCTCCATCACCGGGGTGACGGCATCCTGCAGGTTGATCTGCCACGGGGCCGGCTGGCCCATCTGGGCGTGGGCCGCCGCGCTCGCGAGCATCGCCGCGGCGAAAGCGCCGGCGGCGAGGGCAGCATCGCGCATGCGGGTCGCGGTGCGAATGAGCGACATCATCTTCTACCCATCTCCCTGGCCGGCGGAGACCCGCCGGAAATTCCCCGCCGCCGGCGCGCCGATGAAGCGCGACACGCAGCCTATTCGAGTGCGAAACCCGCGTTTTGCAGCCGCGTGGACTGCGTTGTTTTTGGGCAGGCACTCTCCCTAAGATTCATCAAACACAATTGGGGGCGCCTTGCAATCGCCCGGGGTTTGCCCAATTGGACAAAACGTCCAAGGCCGTCCCGGCCGGCGACCGGGGGCGCGCCGGCCGTTTTAGTAACCAATTGTTCTAACTCCATTTTAGCCGGTGCCGCACACCCCATCGAACGAGTCGCACGGGGTTCCAAACGGGGCGCAAGAGACAAAATACCGCGCACCCTGTCCGTGGTTTACGCAAGGATGCCCGGCCGGATTGCCGGCGGGGGAAAGTGGGTCCTGCCCCATTGTTGACGCGATGCCTTGGGCATTAAGGCATTGGTTCACGAAATCAGATAAGGCAGGATCGTCCGGCCTCCCCCGCCGGACCCTGCCGGAGCTTGCGATGGTCCTGTCGTTCCGACCTTTTCCCGCCATTGAGACCGATCGCGCCGAAATGCCCGGCACCGCGACCCGCCGCGTCGGGGGGCGCGCGCTCGTGCTGTTTGTCGGCGCGTTCGTGGTCGCACTGTTCTCGGCGGCGGCCCCGGCGGCGGCGCAGGGCGTGGTGAAGTCGGTATTCGGCGAATGGCAGATCCGCTGCGATACCCCGCCCGGCGCACAGAGCGAGCAGTGCGTGCTGCTCCAGTCGGTTCAGGCGGAGGACCGGCCCAACGTCGGCCTCACCGTGATCGTGCTGAAGACCTCGGACCAGAAGAGCCGCCTCCTGCGCGTGCTGGCGCCGCTGGGCGTGCTGCTGCCCGCCGGCCTCGGCCTCAAGATCGACGACCAGGACATCGGCCGGGCCGGCTTCGTGCGCTGCCTGCCCAATGGCTGCGTCGCCGAGGTGGTGATGGACGAAACCCTCGTCGGTCGACTCAAGACCGGCAAGCTCGCCACCTTCATCATCTTCCAGACGCCCGAGGAAGGCATCGGCGTCCCGCTCAGCCTCAACGGATTCGGCCCGGGATTTGATGCCCTTAAGTAAGGGCGTGGACGGTCGTCACGCTTGCGCGGACGGCCACCCCCGCGCCGCGTCCACGGCATGGTTTCGACACGCTCGCCGGTCATGAGCGATGAGCAGGGGCCGCCGGGGATGAGTGGCGCCGAAGTTGCTTGAATGCAGCCCTTGCGGAAGGCGTTCTGATCCGTCAGGGATCGGGACGGTCGGGGGAGGACGTCGCGCATGCCAGTCGATGAACACGCCTTGTTCGGTGGGGCGCTGGCCTTCATGTGCGCCGCCGTCATTGCGGTCCTCGTCGCCAAGCGCATCGGCTTCTCGCCCATCGTCGGCTACCTTCTGGTCGGCATCGCCATCGGCCCCATCGGCCTCAACGTCGCCGACCCCTCGGTGGTGCACACGGTCGCCGAGCTGGGCGTGGTCATGCTCCTGTTCCTCGTCGGGCTGGAGCTGAAGCCGTCCCACCTCCTCTCCATGGGCCACTACATCTTCGGGCTGGGCACGGCGCAGCTGGTGCTGACCTCGCTGGCCTTCGCGCTGCTCGCCTATTTCGGCCTTGGATTCGGCGTCGCGGCGGCGGTGGTCTCCGGCCTCGCGCTCTCGGTATCGGGCACGGCCATCGCGCTCCAGCTCGTGGGCGAGCGCGGCGACCTCGGCAGCCCCTACGGGCAGCGCACCTTCTCCATCCTGCTGTTCCAGGACATCGCGGTGGTGCCGCTGCTGGCGCTGGTGCCGCTGCTCGCCCCCGGCAGCGAGAGCGAGATCCACGATCCCAAGGCGACGCTGATGCAGGCGGGCATGGCAGTGGGCGCCATCGCCGTCATCGTCGTCGCCGGCCGCTACCTGCTCAATCCTCTGTTCCGGGTGCTGGCGCGCTCCGGTGCGCGCGAGGCGATGACGGCGGCCGCGCTCATGGTGGTGCTCGGCGCCGCCGGCCTGATGGAAATCGCCGGCATGTCGGCCGCCATGGGCGCCTTCCTCGCCGGCCTCCTATTGTCCGAAAGCACCTTCCGGCACGAGTTGGAAGCCAATGTGGACGCCTTCCGCGGCCTGCTGCTCGCCATCTTCTTCATGAGCATCGGCATGACGCTGAATATCGACGTGATCCTCCACCACATCCCGCGCCTGGTGGTGGGCGCGCTGGCGGTGGCGGTCATCAAGTCGGTGGTGGTCTACCTCGTGTTCCGCGCGGACAACATCGCCCCCGGCGATTCCCTGCGCGCCTCCGTGGCGCTGATGGCGGCCGGCGAATTCGCCTTCGTGCTGTTCCCCCTCGGCCTCGCCAACGGTATCCTGCGCAACGAGCAGGCGGACCTGCTCATCGCCCTTGCCGCGCTCACCATGGTGCTCGGCCCGCTGCTGTTCGCCGGCGTCTCACGCTTCCTGCCGCGCTTTGCCCCGCCGGCGCCGGAACCGCCCGCAGACGACTTCACCGACGCCGACGGCTCGGTGCTGGTCATCGGCTTCGGCCGGTTCGGGCAGATCGTCTCCCAGTGCCTTCTGGCGCAGGATGTCAGCGTCACGATCATCGACAAGGACGTGGAGATGATCCAGAGCGCCGGCCGGTTCGGCGTCCATATCTACTATGGCGACGGCACAAGACTGGACGTGCTCCGCGCGGCAGGCGCGGAAAACATGGAAGTGATCTGCGTCTGCGTCGACAACAAGGACGACGCCAACCGCATCGTCGAGATCGTGCGCACCTCGATTCCTGGGCCGCGCCTGTTCGTGCGCAGCTTCGATCGCGTGCATTCCATGGAGCTGGTGCGCCTCGGCGTCGATTTCGAGCTGCGCGAGACCCTCGAGTCGGCGCTCTCCTTTGGCGCCCGCACGCTGGAGGCGCTGGGGGTGAGCGAGAGCGCCGCCGAAGCCCGCATCGCCGACGTGCGCGAGCGCGACCGGGCGCGGCTGGAACGGCAGATGCAGGACGGCCTGTTCGCCGGCGGCGACGCCTTCTCCCGGCCGAAGGTGGAGCCCGAGCCCCTCACCGAGCCCGAACGCCGCGCCCGTCCGCTCAACCCGGAGGCGCAGGACATCCTCAGCCACGAGACCGAATTCTCGGGGTGACGCGGAGGGTG
>JAYSCE010000362.1:0-4796 GCA_041915035.1 Xanthobacter sp. | reverse complement strand
TCGTGCCGGTGATGACGTCGACCGAGGGGCGCTGCGTCGCCATGATCAGGTGGATGCCGGCGGCGCGCGCCATCTGGGCGAGACGCTGGATGGCGCCCTCGATCTCCTTGCCCGCCACCATCATCAGGTCGGCCATCTCGTCCACGATGACGACGATGTAGGGCAGCGCGGTGAGGTCCATCTCCTGTTCCTCGAACAGGGCCTCGCCGGTCTCGCGATCAAAACCGACCTGCACGTTGCGGGTGATGATCTCGCCCTTCGCCGACGCCTCGCGGACGCGGGCGTTGTAGCCGTCGATGTTGCGGACGGCGAGGCGGCTCATCTTGCGATAGCGCTCCTCCATCTCCTTCACCGCCCATTTCAGCGCGATGATCGCCTTCTTGGGGTCGGTGACGACGGGGGTGAGCAGGTGCGGAATGCCCTCGTAGACCGAGAGCTCCAGCATCTTGGGGTCGATCATGATGAGCCGGCAGGCCTCCGGCGTGTGCCGGTAGAGCAGGCTCAAAATCATGGTGTTGATGGCCACCGACTTGCCCGATCCGGTGGTGCCGGCGACCAGCAGATGTGGCATCCGCGCGAGGTCGGCGATCACCGGCACGCCGCCGATGGTCTTGCCCAGGCACAGGCCGAGCTTGGGATGGGCCTCTGCGAATTCGTGACTTGCCAGAAGCTCGCGCAGCCACACGGTCTCGCGCCGCCGGTTGGGCAGCTCGATGCCGATGACGTTGCGCCCCTCCACCACCGCCACGCGGGCGGACACCGCGCTCATGGAGCGGGCGATGTCCGGAGATAGGCCGATAACGCGGGAGGACTTCACCCCCGGTGCGGGCTCGAACTCGTAAAGCGTGACGACCGGGCCGGGATTGGCGTCGATCACCTCCCCACGCACGCCGAAATCGCGCAGCACCTGCTGGAGCATGGTGGACGACTGGTCGAGGAATTCCTCGGACAGTTCATAGTCCGGCTCCACCACCGGCGGCTCGCGCAGCAGGTCGAGGGGCGGGAGGAAATAAGGTCCGGTTTCCCCCTCCGCCGCGGCGGGAACAGCATCGGGCGGGAGGGCGACGGCACTCGCTACGGCCGACGCTGCGGCTGGAACGATAACGGGCGCGGTGGCGGGGGGCGCGACTGCAGACACGGTCGGCGTAGCAGCCGAATGCAGCGCACCGAAGAACTGCGCGCTGATGCTCTGCTGGTACGGCCGCCAGGAGGCGAACGCATCGCCTGACAGGATGGGCGCTGCCGCGAGAGGCAAAGAGGCGTCCTCGGTTTCGATGTTGCCCTGATCGTCGTCTTCAAGCGCGGCGTCGTCTTCTGCCTCTTGCTCGTCGAGGTCGTCTGCGAGTGTCTCCTCGTCCTCGTCCGTCAGTTCCGCGTCCTCGAAAGTGTCGTCTTCGAGTTCGTCGTCCTCGAGTTCATCATCCTCGAGTTCATCGTCCTCCGGTTTGGAGGAGAGTGCCGCGTCGTCTTCGTCCAGTTCGTCTTCGTCGAAGGCGTCGTCGTCCAACGCGTCCTCATCCTCGGAGAGGGCGCCGTCTTCGTCCTCCTCCAGTTCAGCCGCGTCGTCCGCCTCGGACTCGTCTTCCTCGAGCGCATCCTCCTCGGAAACCTCAGCCTCATCAGCGTCGATCTCGCCCTCATCGAGATCCTCGGCAGCCTCCTCGGCGTCAAACGCCGCCTCGAAAGCGGCCTCCTCGCTCTCCACCAGGCCGTCTTCCACGCCGGCCTCGTCTGCCGGCGCAGAATCAAGGTCCTGCTCTCCGGCCGGAGCGGGCGGGGTGGCGGCGCGGCCGAGGACGACGAGGCGCAAGAGGCTCCACAGGTGGTCGGGAACGTCGGCGGCCTCTGCCGAAGCGTCGGCCTCGGGTGCCGTCTCGAGCGCAGGAAGCGCCGGCGCTTCCGCTTCGGTCAAAGCCGCTTCGGCAGAAGGCACCTCGACCAGACCGACCTCGGCAAGCGCACCTTCCACAACCGCCACCTCCGCATATCGGCTCTCGCTTGCGGGCGCGGCGGTTTCTTCCTCTTCAGCAGGGTTAACGGCGGGCGCGGGAGCCGCCTCTTCCGGCGTGGCGAAAGCGGTTTCGGGCGACTTGGCGACAGGGGGAACAGGCTGCGCCACGTCGTCGGCAGGCTCGAACAGGAAGTGCCAGCCGCGGCTGGACCCCTGGGTCGTGACGGGGGTGGTGACCTGCGGCAGGACTGGCGACGGCATGGGGGCTGCACCGGGCTCGCGGGGGCGCAGCAAGTGGTCCGGGGTGCGGGTGAAGCGGGTGTTGGCGTCGAGGGTGAAGGGCCGGAGCCAGCTCGGGACCAGTTCGAGATCGATCCAGCTGTGGGTGGTTTCGGCCGCCTCAAAGGCGCCATCGTGGATGGCTGGATCGTATTCCGGAATCCGCTCGTAGAACGAGGGCAGACCACGTTCGGCGGCAGAATCGGCCGGCGGTGGATCGAACGAGTCGTCCGGAGCGTAAGAAGGATACGCAAAAGGTCTCGGAGGACGGTTGAAGGAAGACATGGGAATCCGAAATCCGCAGCACCGGCGCCGTTTCGAGGACACTAGGGCGGGGGCGTTAAGGGGAGGTTTGCACCTCGCGATAACGGTTTCTGGATACCTTATCTGTGAATCATGGGGACAAGCCCGCACCGCCTCACCCGTCTGCGCCGGACCCGCCCCAGCCCCCGCAATCCCTGCTGCCGGACCTCCGTACGGTTGACATTCCGCCCTGCCGGAGTCCTTTTAAATGAGAACAAAATAGGAACATTTGACTCCGTCCATGCCCTCGTTTCCCCACCCGCAGCAGGCCCGGCGCGAGGATTTGGCAGCCCTTCGCCGCCGCATCGTCGAGATGGAACGGCTGTCCGCCCCGCCGGACGGTCCCGCCCGGCCGCGCCTATCGCTCGGGGCGCCGTTGGACGAGGTGCTGGGGGGCGGCCTCGCCCGCGATGCGCTGCACGAGGCTTTCCCAGCGGAAAAGGGGAATGCCGCCGCCGTGTTCGGTTTCGCTCTCGCCCTCGCGGCCGGCACCCGCAAGCCGGTGCTTTGGGTGCGGCAGGACATGGCCGCGCTGGAGGGGGGTGACATCTACGGCCCCGGCTGCGCCGCCTTCGGGCTTGATCCCTCCCGCCTGATCCTGGTGGCCACAGCGGATGCCGCCGACATGCTGGGGGCCGCAGAGGAAGCTCTTGGCCACGGCGCCCTCGGGCTGGTGGTGGCCGAGCCCTGGGGATCCCCACGTCTCCTAGACCTCACCGCCACCCGCCGCCTCGCCTTGCGCAGCGAGCGCTCCGGCGTCCCCTCCCTCCTGCTGAGGCTGGGTGCGGACCCCAGCACTTCCGCCGCTGCCACCCGCTGGCGGGTCGCCGCAGCCCCCTCCCGGGTGGCGGGGGATGTTCCGACCTTCTGCCTCGGCCCGCCCGCCTTCGCGCTGGAGATCGAGCGCAACCGCCTCGGACCCACCGGCCGCTTCACCGTGGAATGGAATGCCCATGCCCGACGCTTCGCCCCGGCGCCTCGCCGCGCTCTTCCTGCCGCGCCTGCCGACCGACCGGCTGCACCGCAGCCGGCGGGGACGTCGCATGTCGTTTCCGGCTGGCGCCGTACCGGCTGAGCCGCCGCTGGTCACGGTGGAGGTAAAAGCCAATGCCCGCCGCCTCGCCGCGGTGGACGCGGCTGCGGCTCGCCTTGGGCTCCATCCCGGCCTCACCCTCGCCGATGCGCAGGCCCGCGTGCCGCAGATGGAGGCGGTGGAGGCGGATGCGGCGGCGGATGCCGCGCTGCTCGCCGCCATCGCCTCGTGGTGCGAGCGCTGGACGCCGTTCGTCGCCGTTTCCGGGCCGGACGGCATCGTCCTCGACATCACCGGCTGCGCCCATCTGTTCGACGGCGAGGCGGCCATGCTGTCTGCCATGACGGAACGGCTTGCCGCCACCGGACTTACCGCATGCGGCGCAGTGGCTGGAACCGCGCGGGCCGCCCTCGCCCTTGCCCGCTGGCGGCCGGAGCAAGTGGTGCCGGCTGGCCGCGAGCGGGAGGCCGTCGCCCCTTTGCCGGTGGACGCCCTCGGCCTCAACGCGGAGGCGGCCCGCAGCCTCGCCTATCTCGGGCTGGTGCGCATCGGCGACATCGCCAGCAAGCCCCGCGCAGCGCTCGCCGCCCGCTTCGGCAACGTGCTGGTGGAACGGCTGGACGAGCTCTGCGGCGCGGCTTCGCCGCCCATCTCCCCGCTCAATCCCCTGCCCGTCTATGTGGCGGAGCGGCGCTTCGCCGAGCCCAGGGGCGATGAGGCGACCGCCCGCGCCGGGCTCGCCGTCCGCGGCCCGATCCTCCCCCACCCCGTCGACCCGCTCCGCGGCGGCGACCACTGAGCGACCGGCACCCGGGACGGCCCGCCACTGGCCGGGTGGGTCCCGCCGGCCGACGATAGGCTCGGCCGGTGAGCACGGAAACCGCGTCCGCCGCGGAACAGGTCGCCGTACCGCCGCCGGCCGGCTGGGAGGAGGCCCGCTCCCGGGTGTACGCCGTCGGCCGCGCCGCCGCGCTGCCCGCCGTCGGCCGGCCGCTCGCCGACACCGACGGGCACACCCTCGCCGAGCCGCTGACCACCCGCACCGACCTGCCCGCCTTCCCCACCTCCAGCGTGGACGGCTGGGCGGTGCGCGGGGACGGTCCGTGGCGGGTCGTCGGCCGGGTGCTGGCCGGTGGCAGCCCGGCCCCGTTGACCGACGACGGCACCACCGTCGAGATCGCCACCGGCGCGATGGTGCCCGAGGGGGTCACCGCGATCCTGCGGGTCGAG
>JAYSCE010000361.1:0-4856 GCA_041915035.1 Xanthobacter sp. | reverse complement strand
CCGTCGCGGCGGTGGGCCGGCAGGTTGTCCGCGAGCGCCGAGGCAAGGTCCAGCGCCACCGCATGGGGGGCGCGGGAGAGGGCGCGGGCGGCGCGGGCGAGATCGTCCGGCGCGTCGGGACCGATGAGGGCGGCGATGGAAAGCGCCCCGTCGAGGCCGTCGCGCACCGCCGCAAGATCGCGCGGGCCGCCCCGCTGCAAGGCGAGGCGGGTGACGGCGCGGGCCATGTCAGGGGCGCGGGCGAGCGCCTCCCGCAGCGCGCGCCGCAAGGCGCCGTCCTCGCACAGATGCCCCACCCCGTGGGGCCGGGCGCGGTGGGCGCGGTGGTGGGTCAGGGGCTCCGCGTGGCGCGGGGCGAGGAGCCGCGCGCCGGCCGCCGTCACCGTGCGGTCCACCGACGCAAGCAGCGAGCCGCGCCGGTCGCCGGAGGTGGTGCGCACCAATTCCAGATTGGCCCGGGTGCCGGCATCGATGGCCATGATGCCACCCTCCGTCTCCCGCACCGGGCGGGTGAGCAGCGGCGTGGCACCGAGCTGGGTGCGGTCCACATAGGCCACCACCGCCGCCGCCGCGATCAGCTCGGCGCGGGAGAAGGCGCCGAAGGCGTCCAGCGCAGCGACGCCGTAGAAGTCCGCGAGCCTTTTCTCCGCCCCCGCCCCGTCGAAGGACTGGCGCGGCAACGGCGTCACCGCCGGCAGATCGCGCAACATCGCGCGCAGCTCGGCGTCGTCCATGAGCGCGTCGGAGACCAGCAGTTCCGCCGGGTCCACGCGCGCGAGATCGCCCGAAAGCGCGGCGCGCGTCGTGCCGGCTACCCGGAAGGCGCCCGTGGACATGTCGGTGAAGGCGATCGCATAGGCGAAATCGTCCGCCCCCGAGCCGGCGCGCACCCGGGCGAGGGCGGCCAGCACGTTCTCGCGGCGGGCGTCGAGCAAGGAGTCCTCGGTGATCGTGCCGGGGGTGACGAGGCGGGTGACGTCCCGCCGCACCACCGACTTGCCGCCCCGTTTCTTCGCCTCGGCGGGGTCTTCAAGCTGCTCGCACACCGCGACGCGGAAGCCGAGGGCGATGAGCTTGTGCAGATATTCCTCGGACCGCTCAATGGGCACCCCGCACATGGGGATGTCCTCGCCCAGGTGCTTGCCGCGCTTGGTGAGCACGATGCCCAGCGCCTGCGAGGCCTGCTCCGCGTCGCCAAAGAACAACTCGTAGAAATCGCCCATGCGGTAGAACAGGAGGCTGTCCGGGTTCGCCGCCTTGATCTCCATGTATTGCGCCATCATGGGCGTCACGCGCGTCTCGTCCGCCTTTGCGGGCGTGGGCTTCGCGGAAGCAGAACTGGCGGGAGCGGGCGCGGGCGCCTCTTCGGGAGGCGTCTCTTCAGCAGCGGTCTTGGTGGCGGTCGGGCGCATGGCCGCACGGTATCGGGCGGGGCCGCCCCTGTCAGCGCGCCGGAGCCGCGCATCGACAGGAAAAGCGCGCACGGGACACCCTGGTCGCGCTCATGCCCCCCGCCGATACCGGCCATGCGTCTGCGCGGGGCCGCGTGGCTGGCGATGTGCGGCCATTGGTGCTAGGCGAGCGGCAATCTTTTCCCGGAGCCCATCGATGACCGCCGACATCCGTCCTGTGACCCGCGCCCTCCTCTCGGTGTCCGACAAGACGGGGCTGGTGCCGTTCGCGACCAAGCTCGTCGCCCATGGCGTGGAGCTGGTCTCCACCGGCGGCACAGCCAAGGCCATTGCCGACGCCGGGCTGCCGGTGAAGGACGTCTCTGAACTCACCGGCTTTCCGGAGATGATGGACGGCCGGGTGAAGACCCTTCATCCCAAGGTCCACGGTGGCATCCTCGCCATCCGCGCCGATGCCGGCCATCAGGCCTCGCTCGCCGAGCATGCCATCGCCCCCATCGATCTCGTGGTGGTGAACCTCTATCCGTTCGAGGCGACCGTCGCCCGCAAGGCGGATTTCGAGGAGACCATCGAGAACATCGACATCGGCGGCCCCTCCATGATCCGAGGCGCGGCCAAGAACCACAACGACGTGGCTGTGGTGGTGGAGGCCGTGGACTACGAAGCTGTCCTCCATGAGATCGCCGAGCATGGCGGCACCACTCTCGCTTTGCGCCGCAAGCTGGCACAGAAGGCCTATGCCCGCACCGCTGCCTATGACGCAGCCATCTCCAACTGGTTCGCCCGCGAGCTGAAGGAAGAGGCCCCCGCCTTCCGCGCCTTCGGCGGCAAGCTCATCGAGGCGCTGCGCTACGGCGAGAACCCGCACCAGTCCGCCGCCTTCTACGCCTCCGACGAGATCCGCCCCGGCGTCGCCACCGCCCGGCAGGTACAGGGCAAGCAGCTCTCCTACAACAACATCAACGACACCGACGCCGCCTTCGAGGCGGTGGCCGAGTTCCACCCCGCCCGCACCGCGGCGGTGGTGATCGTGAAGCACGCCAATCCCTGCGGCGTGGCCGAGGGCGCGGACCTCGCCGCCGCCTACAAGAAGGCACTGGCCTGCGACCCCGTCTCGGCCTTCGGCGGCATCATCGCCGTGAACCGGACGCTGGATGCCGAGGCCGCCCGGGCCATGGTGGAGATCTTCACCGAGGTCATCGTCGCCCCCGACGCCACCGAGGAGGCGATCGCCGTGGTGGCCGCCAAGAAGAATTTGCGCCTGCTCCTCACCGGCGGCCTGCCCGATCCCCGCGCGCCCGGTCTCACGGTGAAGACCGTGGCCGGCGGCCTGCTCGTGCAGGGCCGGGACAATGCCAGCGCCGATGATCTCGACCTCAAGGTCGTTACCAAGCGCGCGCCCACGGAGCGGGAGCTGACCGACATGCGCTTCGCCTTCCGCGTGGCGAAGCATGTGAAGTCCAACACCATCATTTATGCGAAGGACCTCACCACGGTAGGCATCGGCGCCGGCCAGATGAGCCGCGTGGATTCGGCCCGCATCGCCGCCCGCAAGGCGCTGGACGCGGCCGAGGCCGCCGGCCTTACGGTGCCGCTCACCAAGGGCTCGGTGGTCGCCTCGGACGCCTTCTTCCCCTTCGCCGACGGCCTGCTGGCGGCGGTGGAGGCGGGCGCCACGGCGGTGATCCAGCCGGGCGGCTCCATGCGCGATGCCGAGGTGATCGCCGCCGCCGACGAGGCCGGCCTCGCCATGGTCTTCACGGGCGTGCGCCACTTCCGGCATTAATGCCATCGGCCCCGAAAGGGCCGAGTGGCCGTGTTGATGTGCCGCGCAGGCTGTGTTGGCCCGCGCGCCTGCGGCGCCTCAGCCGGCCATCAATTGCCGCACGATGAGGCGGTCCACATAATGTGGGCCGTCGAAGACGAAGACCTCGAACCCCTCGTACGCCTTGAGCTGCGGCAGCAGCTCCGCCGCTGTGGCGGCGCGGAAGGAGCCGGCGCCGGAAGGCCGGAAGGCTTCGGCGATGATCTTGAAGCGGCAGGCGCCGAGACGTTGCGAGATCACCTGCGCATAGCGGCGGGCCGCCTCCGGCGCACGGGTGTAGATGCCGCAGCCGTCCTGGAAGAACAGCCCCACGTCGCGCGGCAGCCACAGCTCGATCCAGTCGGCCAGCGCCTCCGGGCCGACGTTGGAATTGTCGTAGCAGCTCACCCACAGCGGGCGCGGAATCGGCGCGAGGGCCTCGCGCATCCGCCCCACCTCCTTCCAAGTGGGATCGGCCTCAACCGGGAAATAGAAGCCGGCCGGGCGGAACGGCAGCTTCTGCCGCGCCACCTTGCCCGACAGGGCGCCAAGCTCCACCACGTTCGCGCGGGCCCTGGGCTCGGAGAAGTCGCCGGCAAGGCCGGCGATGATCTGGCTGGCCCACGGCTCGCGAGCGATGCGCTTCCAGTTGGGCGCATCGGGAATGAGCTTGAGGCCGAGCTTAGGCAGCGGCACGAAGGCGGTGCCGTCGGCTACCAGCCATTGCACCAGCAGACTCCTCGCGCCGATGAAATCCCAGTCGCCGCGGGGATCGAGCGCACCGCCATGGACCTGCCAGACGATGCCGTTTATGAGCCCGCCGGCACGGCGGTCGCGCGCGCCCAGCGCAAGGTCCAGACCCAGAAGGCCCGTGCCCGCGGCGGCCGCGCCGAGGCCGAGCGCGGCGCGCCGGCTCAGCCGCGCCATGGCGCGCCTTGAGGGAAACTGAGCCACGGACACCCCGCTCCGTCAGCGGTCGCCCGCCCCGACGTTGCCAGCCCGGATTTAGCCCCGCCGGAGGCCGTCAGGCCGGCTCTGCCGGGCGCGCCGAGGATCATACCGGCGCGAGCGACGCGGCGACGCGGCGTTCCTGCTCGCGGATCGTGGCGCGCAGGGCTTCCTCCGTCACCACGCCGGAGCGCACGAGATATTCGCCGATCCGGCCATCCTCGTCGGGGTGGTAGTTCTCCATGGCGGCCTCGAAGGCTTCGCGCCGCATCAGCCCCTTCTCCAGCAGCAGGTCGCCGAGCAGCGGCGGCGACTTCTGGCCGTCCGCGGTGCCGGTCGCGCCGCGCAACAGGCGCAGGCCGTCATTGATCTCGCTCTCGCGGGCGATACGCTGGAGCGGCTCATCGCCCACCGCACGGCGCAGTTCCTCCAGCGCCTTGTCGCCCAGCGGCGAGGGCACCGCGACGATCAGGCGGCCGCGGGGATCGCGCCCGATGGGCAGCACGCGCCGCCGCACCATCAGGTCGATGGGGAGCAGATCGTTGAACTGACGCACCATCGCCTCGGTGACGGTCGTTCGCGGCAGGTTGGACTGGAAGGCCATGGCCTCCGCCAGGGTCTCCTCGTCGAGCCAGCCGCGCGAGACCAGGATGCGTCCCAGAGGCTGCTGACGCTCGGCCTGCAGGGCTAGT
>JAYSCE010000360.1:0-4863 GCA_041915035.1 Xanthobacter sp. | reverse complement strand
GTTGATGACGATGCGCGCCCCCTCGGCGGCGAGCCCCAGCGCCTCCGCCCGGCCAATGCCGCGCGCCGCGCCGGTGACAAGGGCGACCCGCCCCTTCAGTCCCAGATCCATGTCAATCTCCGATCAGCCCTTCACAGCGCCCGCCCCGAGCCCCTGGATGAAATACTGGCTCAGCAAGGCGAAGGCGCCGAACAGCGGCAAGGCGATGAGGGTGGAGCCGGCCATGATCTCGCCCCAGCGCAGATCGAACGAGCCGACCATGGAGGCGAGCCCCACCGGCACGGTATTGTTGGCATCGGAGCCGATCATGATGAGCGCGTAGGTGTAATCCGTCCAAGACAGGAGGAAGGAGAAGATGGCCACCGTGATCAACCCCGGCAGCGACAGCGGCAGCACCACCCGCAGGAAGGCGCCGAGCCGCGTGCAGCCATCCACCATCGCCGCCTCCTCCAGCTCGAATGGCATGCTCTTGAAGAAGCCCCACAGGAACCACACGCCTAGCGGCAGCGTGAGGGTGAGATGGGAGACGATGACGCTCGTCAGCGTGTCGCCGAGCCCGAGCTTGGCGAAGATGGAGAACATGGGAATGGCGATGAGCAGCGGCGGGAACATGTAGGCGTAGAGCATAGCCCCCACGATGATCCCCTTGCCCCGAATGCGGTGGCGCGTGACCGCATAGGCGATCATGATCGAGAACACCATGGTCACCACCACTGTTACGGCGGCGACGATGAGCGAATTCAGGAACTGAGAGGGATAGTCCGTCAGCTCCAAAAGATTTGTGTAGTATTCCCAGGTGAATGGGCCCGGCAGCAGCGACGTGGAATTGATGAGCGCCTGCGGTGCGCGAGTGGAGGACACCACCATCCAGTAGATGGGAAAGGCCGAATAGACCGCAATGAGAATGGCGGCGCCATAAAGCGCCACGCGGCCGGCGAGGGAGCGGGGGGAGCGAGACAATGCGGAATCACTCCGTGTCGAGCGGAAACAGGCGGAAATAGATGAACACCACCAGCGAGAGGATGGCGAAGGAAATGGTCGCCACCGCCGCGCCGCCGCCGATGTCGAACTGCCCGAAGGCCTGACGATAGGAGAGGATGGCGAGATGCTCCGTGGCCCCCACCGGGCCGCCCTGCGTGAGCAGCCAGATGACGTCGAACTTGTTGAACATCCATACCGCGCGTAAGAGCACGATCACCGTGAGGATCGGCTTCAGCATGGGCAGCGTGATGTGGAAGAAGCGCTGCACGGCATTGGTGCCGTCCACCTTCGCCGCCTCGTAAAGCGACGACGGCACCGTCTGCAGCGCGGCGAGGAAGGTGGTGGTGACGAAGGGCGTCCACATCCACACACTCACCAGGATCACCGAGGCCATGGCGGCGCCCGGGCTCTCGAACCACTGCACCTGCGGCAGGCCGAGGGCGGACATCATGGTGGTGAGCACGCCGATGGAGCCGTCCACCATCCATTTGAAGGTCAGTACCACCACCACGGTCGGCAGCAGATAGGGCAAGATGGAGAGGCCGCGCACGATGTTGCGGCCGGGAAACACCTGATTGAGCACCAGTGCAAAGCCGATCCCCAGCACCACCTGGAATACGATCGTGCCGAGCGAGTAGATGAATCCGTTGATGAGCGCCCGCCAGAACACCCATTGCGAGAGCATGCGCGTGTAATTGTCGAGCCCTGCCCACTTAGGGGCGCCGACGAAGGAATCCATCTGGTAGAAGCTCAGCGACACCGCATAGACCACCGGCGCCACGATGAGCAACGCGGTCACGGCAAGGCCCAGGATGAGGAAGGAATAGATGGTCGCTTTGGAACTCACCTGCGGCGCCTCGCTGAGCGGCTTGTGACCCTTCAGGGTCGAGACGGAAACGCCCGGCCCGAGGGCCGGAGCGGGAGGAATGGCCGGCAGGCCACGATCAGGGCAAAGCCTGCCGGCCTTGCGTCTTCGGACGAGATCCTCAGGACGCAATCAGGAAGCAATCACGATGCAATCACCTGCCGCATGCGGTCGGCCGCGGTCTTCACACACTCGGCGGAGGACATGCCCTTCAGCACCTTGTTCTGGAGCATCTCCGGGAACACGAAGGCCTCGAAGATCTTGCCGGGCTTCAGGCTCGGCGAGGGCCCCTGCGTGTCGATGGAGGTGAGGATCATGTTCTTGTCGGTGAGGAACGACTTCATCATCTCCACCGCCGCATTGTGCTTCTCGATCAGTGGGTGGGCCCGCCAGCGCGCATCATCATAGACATCGAGGCGCGGCGGCTGGAAGTGCAGCGGGGCGGTGTGGAGGAAGTTGATGTACTGGTTCTCCGTGAACCACTTCATGAACTTCATGGCCTCGTCGGACTGGGGCGTCTTCAGCACCACCCAGCCGTCATAGCCATGGTTCACCGCCTGGTGCTTCCCGGCGGAATCCATGTAGGGCATGATGCCGTACTTGTCGGCGAGCGCGGGATTGTTGCGCTCCAGCACCTCGATAATGCGGCCCGCATAGGCGGTGTGCGCCACCTTGCCGGAGGTGAAGTTGGACAGCACCTCGCCGAAGCTCGCCTGGCTGGTGCCGGACGGCATGGTCTTGTAGAGCTCGCCGAAGAAGTCGAGATAGCGGCTCGCGCGCGGCGCCATGTCCGCATTGTCGAAGATGATGTTCCACTTGTCGTCGAACAGCTGCACACCCTCGGCCCACATGAAGCCGGGGGAGAGCCAGTTGGTCGCGCCGTTCGAGCCGATGGGAAACAGGGAGCCAGCCGTGCCGTCGCCGTTCAGCGCCTGGCTGTTTTTCAGGAAGCCGTCCCAGGTCTTCGGCACGTCGAGCTTGTTCTTTTCGTACAGATCCTTGCGGTAATAGATCCAGGCAAGGTTGTAGTCGTAGGGATACCAGTAAACCTTCCCGTCCACCGGGAACAGGATGTTCGGTCCCCACTTGTATTTGTCCGTCAGCTCGTTGAGCGGCATCAGCTGCCCCTCGGAGGCGAGGATCAGCACGTGGCCGATGAAGGCGAAGGTGGCGATGTCGTAGGGCGTGCCGCCGCGCAGCGAGGTGGTCACCTTGGTGAAGATGCCGTCCAGCGGCACGGAATCCACCACCACCTTGGTGCCGAACTGCTTCTCATATTCCGCCGCCGCCACCTTCAGCGCGCGAATGCTGTCGATAGAGGTCTCGGCGTTGAGGAAGCGGATGGTCTTGGTGCCCTGCGCGCGCACCACGGCGGGGGCCGCGAGCCCACCCGCGGCGATGCCGGCACTCAAGGCTCCGGCGCCCTTCAAAAGGGTCCGGCGTGACAGCCCGTCCTTCTTGATCTCGTCCATGGCGTTCTCCCGATCGTCTTGTTCTGCGTTTTTGTTTTCACTCGGCAAATTCAGGCGGCGGGGCGGCGCCCCACATCCGTGTCGGCGCGGTTGATCCGCGCTCCGGTTTCCTTGGAGAAGACATGCAGCCGGCCGGGCCGGAACTGGATGGGCAGTGTCGTGCCGCTGCGCACGGCGTCGGTGCGGTCCAGCATCACGCGCAGGCGCACGCCCGCCACCTCGCCGATGCAGAGCGTCTGTGCGCCGAGCTGCTCGATCACCGCCACCTGGAAGGCGTGCGCGCCGGGCGCCTCGCCGACGCCGATATGCTCGGGCCGAATGCCCAGAACGAGCGGCGTCCCCTCCACCGCGGCGACGCCTGGCGGCAGCTCGATGGAGAGACCACCGGCCTTGAGCGCACCGCGCTCCAGATGGCCCTCGATGAGGTTCATCTCGGGCGAGCCGATGAAGCCAGCGACGAACAGATTGGCCGGCCGGTCGTACACCTCAAGCGGCGCGCCCACCTGCTGCACGTGCCCGTCGCGCATGATGAGGATGCGGTTGGCGAGCGTCATCGCCTCCACCTGATCGTGGGTGACGTAGACCATGGAGGTTCCGACCTCCTGGTGCAGCCGGGCGATCTCCTCGCGCATCCGCACCCGCAGCTTGGCGTCGAGGTTGGAGAGCGGTTCGTCGAGCAGGAACACGTCCGGGTCGCGCACCAGAGCCCGGCCCAGCGCCACGCGCTGCATCTGCCCGCCGGAGAGCTGCTTGGGCTTGCGCTCCAGATAGGGGTCGAGGCCCAGCATGGCGGAGGCGGACTTCACCCGCCGGTCGATCTCAGCCCGGTCCATCTTGCGCATGCGCAGGCCGAAGGCGAGGTTCTCGTAGATGGTCTTGTGCGGGTAGAGCGCATAGTTCTGGAACACCATGGCGATGTTCCGGTCCTTGGGCTCCAGGCGCGTCACGTCGCGCCCGCCGATCTCGATGGTGCCGGTGGTGATCTCCTCCAGCCCGGCGATCATCCTGAGGGTGGTGGACTTGCCGCAGCCGGAGGGGCCGAGAAACACCACGAACTCGCCGTCGCGGATGGTGAGGTCCACCCCGTGCACGGCCACCTGGCCACCGTAGGCCTTGCGGACCTGATTGAGCCTGACCTCAGCCATGGGTGACCTCATCCCGTCGTGCCGTGGCGGCGGCCCGCTCGTCCTCGACGAAGGCGTGAATGCGATGGTTGATCGGGGCGAGCGCCGCCTGGATCTCGCCATAGAGCCCATGACCGCGCGCATAGAGCGCGGCACGCTCGGGATCGGGCGTGGCGGTGGAAACGATGGCGACGCGGCGCGCCGCGTCCGCCTCGTCGCGATAGGCCCCGACGCCGACGCCAGCCAGCAAGGCCGCGCCGAAGGAGGCTTCCGCCACGGCTGGCAGTTCTACCTTCACGTCCAGCACATCGGCCACGATCTGCCGCCACAGGGCGCTCTTCGCACCGCCGCCGGTGAGGCGGGCGGTGGAGAAGTCCAGCCCCTTGGCGCGCAGGGCGACGAGGCAATCCTTCAGCGAATA
>JAYSCE010000359.1:0-4883 GCA_041915035.1 Xanthobacter sp. | reverse complement strand
CGGGCCTTGCCGAAGGTGGCGGCGACGAGGTTGATCGCCTCGGTGGCGCTGCGGGTGAAGATGATCTCTTCCGGCCGCGCGGCATTGAGGAAACGCTGCACCGCGTGGCGGCCGCCCTCATAAGCCTCGGTCGCGGCATTGGCGAGATAATGCAGGCCGCGATGCACGTTGGCATATTCGGAGGTGTAGACCTGCTGGATGCGGTCGAGCACCGCCTTCGGCTTCTGGGCCGAGGCGCCGTTGTCGAGATAGACCAGCGGCTTGCCGTTGACCTTGAGGTCGAGGATCGGGAAATCCTCGCGCACGCGCATCACATCGTAGGAACCGTTCGAGACCGCGGGGTGAAGGGCGGTCATGGTTCACTCCCGTCCCAGCAGCCAGGCGCGCGTCGCCTCTGCGAGAGCGGTGCGGATGCCCTCCTCGCCGATGGCGTCGATCACCTCGCCGACGAAAGCCTGGATCAGCAGTGCCTCGGCCTCCTTGGCGGGAATGCCGCGGGCCATGAGGTAGAACTTGATCTGCTGGTCGAGCGTGCCGGTGGTGCAGCCGTGGCCGCACTGCACGTCGTCGGCGAAGATCTCCAGCTCGGGCTTGTTGCAGGATTCCGCCGTCTCGGTCAGCAGCAGCGCGCGGCTGAGCATGCGTGCATCGGTCTTCTGGGCCGCCTGGCGCACGGCGATCTTGCCCTGGAAGATGTCCTGCGAGGCACCATCCAGCACCGCGCGGAAGGATTCCCGGCTCTCGCCGGCGGGCGCGGCATGATCGACGGAGAGCATGGTGTCGGCGTGCTGCTTCCCCGCGAGCAGGCTCACGCCACCCATGTGCGCCTTCACGTTCTCGCCCGCGAGATGCACGAGGAGCTGGTTGCGCACCACGGCGCCGCCAGTGGTGAAGAAGGTGTTGGAGAAGGTCGCGTCGGCCTCCACCTTCGCCAGCATCGTGGCGAGATGCACGGCGTCGCTGCCCTCGGTCGTCACCTTGACGCGCGCGAAGGTCGCGCCAGCGCCCACCACCAGCTCCAGCGCCGTATTGACCTGATAGGCGATGCCCGCAGGCCCCTCGTGGCTCTCGACCAGGGTGAGGCTGGCGCCATCTTCCACCACCACCAGCGAGCGAGTGAAGGCGGCGACCGGCGTCTCCGCCGTCGTCACGAACACCAGCTCCACCGGCCGCACAACCTTAGCACCGGCAGCCACGTGGACAACCACGCCATCGCCCATGAGCGCGGTGTTGAGGGCGAGCACGGCATCCGAAGAGGCGACGGTACGGCCGAGATGGATCGCCGGAAGGCCCGCGGGATCGGCCAGAGCATCGGCCATCGAGGTGATGGTGAGGCCGGCCTCCAGATCCGCGAGGTCCGACAGCTCCGGCACGAAGGCGCCGTTCACCACCACAAGGCGGCGAAAGCCGAGGGCGGAGAAGAGGCTGCCGGCGGCGACCGCCTTCGCCTTGGCGTCCGCGTCCGGAACCGGCGCGAGGGGCTTGGCATCGCGCATCAGCGCGCGCAGGTCGGTATATCTCCAGCTCTCCACGCGGCGATGGGGCAGGCCGGCATCGGCGAAGGTGTCGAAGGCCGCAGTGCGCTGGGCCGCCACCTCAGGTCCACCCGGAAGGGTGGCGCGGACGGCGGCGAAGGTCTCGGCCAGCGCCAGTTCGGCGCCGGTCTTCATCGGACGGACGATGGCCGGAGCTGTCGAGGCCATCACGCGGCCTCGTTCTGGTACTGGGCGTAGCCGGTGGCCTCGAGTTCCAGGGCGAGCTCCTTGCCGCCGGTGTGGACAATGCGGCCGGCGTTGAACACGTGCACCACATCCGGCACGATGTAGTCGAGCAGGCGCTGATAGTGGGTGATGACCAGCATGGAACGCTCGGGCGAGCGCAGGGCGTTGACGCCGTTGGAGACCACCTTGAGCGCGTCGATGTCGAGGCCGGAATCCGCCTCGTCCAGCACGCAGAAATAGGGCTCCAGCAGCATCATCTGGAGGGTCTCGTTGCGCTTCTTCTCGCCACCGGAGAAGCCGACATTCACCGGGCGCTTGAGCATTTCGGTGTCGATGCCGAGCTGCTTGCCCAGCTCGCGTACCTTGCGCACCAGTTCGGGGGAGGTCAGTTCCACCTCGCCGCGCTTCTTGCGCTGGCTGTTCACCGCCGTGTGCAGGAACGCCATGTTGGAGACGCCGGGGATTTCCAGCGGATACTGGAAGCAGAGGAACAGGCCCTGCGCCGCGCGCTCGTCCGGCGACAAATCCAGCAGGTTGACACCGCGGAAGATGACTTCGCCCCCGGTGATCTCGTAGCCCGGCTTGCCGGAGAGGACGTAGGAGAGGGTGGACTTGCCGGCGCCGTTCGGCCCCATGATGGCATGCACCTCACCGGGATTGATGGTGAGGTTCATCCCGTTGATGATCTTGCGCCCCCCAGCGATCTCGGCATGGAGGTCCTTGATTTCGAGAAGGGGAGCCATGGTGAAGATCCTCTGGTTATTGTTGCCCGGCGACGCGATCTGAAAGAGGACTGGAAGGCGTCAGCCGACGCTGCCTTCCAGGCTGATGGAAATGAGCTTCTGCGCCTCGACGGCGAACTCCATGGGAAGCTGCTGGAGCACATCGCGGACGAAGCCGTTCACCACGAGCGCCACGGCATCCTCCTGCGAGAGGCCGCGCTGCATGCAGTAGAACAGCATATCTTCCGAGATCTTCGAGGTCGTCGCCTCGTGCTCGAACTGCGCCGTGGGGTTCTTCGCCTCGATATACGGCACGGTGTGCGCGCCGCAGAGGTCGCCGATGAGAAGCGAGTCGCAATTGGTGAAGTTGCGGGCCCCGGCCGCCTTGCGGTGGGCTGACACCAGCCCGCGATAGGTATTGTTGGACTTGCCGGCCGAAATGCCCTTGGAAATGATCCGGCTCGTGGTGTTCTTGCCGAGATGGATCATCTTGGTACCGCTGTCCACCTGCTGGCGGCCGTTGGAAATGGCGATGGAGTAGAACTCGCCGGAAGACCCTTCGCCGCGCAGCACGCAGCTCGGATACTTCCAGGTGATGGCCGAGCCGGTCTCCACCTGCGTCCAGGAAATCTTGGAATTCTTGCCGCGGCAGTCGCCGCGCTTGGTGACGAAATTGTAGATGCCGCCCTTGCCCTCGGCATCGCCGGGGTACCAGTTCTGGACGGTGGAATACTTGATCTCGGCGTCATCGAGGGCGACCAGCTCCACCACGGCGGCGTGGAGCTGGTTCTCGTCGCGCATCGGCGCGGTGCAGCCTTCGAGATAGGAGACGTAGGAGCCCTTGTCGGCGATGATGAGGGTGCGCTCGAACTGGCCCGTATTCTTCTCGTTGATACGGAAGTAGGTGCTGAGCTCCATCGGGCAGCGCACGCCCGGCGGGATGTAGACGAAGGAGCCGTCCGAGAACACCGCCTGGTTCAGCGTCGCATAGTAATTGTCGGTCGCCGGCACCACACTGCCCAGATACTGCTTCACCAGATCGGGATGCTCGCGCAGGGCCTCCGAGATGGGCATGAAGATCACGCCCGCGGCCTTCAGCTCTTCCTTGAAGGTGGTAGCGACGGACACGGAATCGAACACCGCGTCCACCGCGATCTTCGGCCGCTCACCCTCGGGACTCTCGACGCCGGCGAGAATTTCCTGCTCACGCAACGGGATGCCGAGCTTTTCGTAGGTCTTCAGGATTTCCGGATCGACCTCATCGAGAGACTTCGGCGCCTTGAACTTCTTCGGCTGCGAATAATAATAAAGGTCCTGATAATCGATGGGCGGGTAGCTGACGCGCGCCCACTCCGGCTCCTGCATGGTGAGCCAGCGGGCATAGGCGTCGAGACGCCACTGCAGCATCCACTCCGGCTCTTCCTTCTTGGCCGAGATGAAGCGGATGACCTCTTCCGAAAGGCCCTTCGGCGCCTTCTCGGATTCGATGTTGGTCTCGAATCCGTATTTGTACTGGTCGACGTCGATGGAGCGAACCTGTTCGACTGTGTCCTGTACGGCCGCCATCGGGCCCTCCGTTCAACTGTCAGGCTGCGGCGCCGGGCGCCGCGCGCGGGGGTGGGGAGCGGAGCCCGAACGGCTCCGATCTCGTATCAGTGGAGGGAATACCCGCCGGGACCAGCAGGGATGGCTCCGAGCGGAGCCGATCGTGCCGACATCCCCACCGCGGCGGCGCCGGGCATCATGCCGGAACGCAGGTATTCTCCACCGGGCAGACCACGGCGCACTGGGGCTTGTCGAAATGCCCCTCGCATTCCGTGCACTTCTTCGGGTCGATTACATACATGTCCCGCTTGAGGCTGATGGCAGCGTTCGGGCATTCAAACTCGCAGGCACCGCAGACGGTGCACTGGGACGCGACGATCTTGTAGGCCATGGGCTAGCTCCGCACTGTGCAGATTGGCAGGCGCAAAGCCTCTTTCAAGCACCGTGCCACCGGGTAAACGATTGATTTTTAATTATTATTCTTCCTGTCCGAAGACCTGCCTCGCTGTCGTTCACCCGACACGGTGTCGCAAGTGCGACAGCCCGACCGCCTCGCCCGGGTGCGCCCCGCCTGATCGCCGGGGATGGCAGCGGGCACGAAAAAGCCCTCCCCGCGGTGCGGAGAGGGCCGACGTCGGTTGAGATGCCAAAGGCCGCTGACGGCGGCCCAGGCCGATCAGAAGCGCTTGATTTCGATGTCGTGCTTCTTGAGAGCGTAGCCAATCTGGCGGGGGGTGAGGCCGAGCAGGCGCGCGGCCTTGGCCTGCACCCAGCCGGCGCGCTCCATGGCGTCCACCAGCCGCTCGCGCTCGGACAAGTCCTCATCCGGGATTGCGGCGCGCACCGGCACCGCCGGCGCCGGCGCGGGAACCGGAACGGTCAGGGGCGGCAGGCG
>JAYSCE010000358.1:0-4886 GCA_041915035.1 Xanthobacter sp. | reverse complement strand
CCTACGGCACCGAGCCGGTCGCGGTAGCGGCGCTGGCCCGGGCGGCAGCGGTGGGGCTGATGGAGGGCGGCATTCTGCCTGTGCTCAAGCACATTCCCGGCCATGGCCGCGCGCCCGTGGACAGCCACGAGAAGCTGCCCGTCGTCACCGCCAAGCGCGGCGAGCTGGAAGGCATGGACTTCGCCGCCTTTCGCGAGCTGTCCGATCTGCCCCTCGGCATGACCGCCCATGTGGTCTATGCCGATATCGACCCCGACCGCCCCGCCACCACCTCGCCGGTGGTGCTCGCCGAGGTGGTGCGCGGCGCCATCGGCTTCGATGGTCTTCTGATGAGCGACGACCTCTCCATGGGGGCGCTGGCCGGCACGATGGAATCCCGCAGCCGCGATGCGCTGGCCGCGGGCTGCGACATGCTCCTCCACTGCAACGGCAAGATGGAGGAGATGGAGAAGGTGGCCGCCTCCGCGCCCGTGCTCACCGGCGAGGCTTATGCCCGTGCCGCCAAGGCCCTGTCGCTGCGGGTGGTGCCCGATCCGGTGGATGCGAAGGCGCTGCGGGCTGCCGTCGCGGCCCAGCTCAAGACGGTGGGCTGACCCGTGACGGGGCCGACCTCGGGGCCGATCTCCGGCGAGGCCGGCCCGGACGCCTTCGAGATCGGTACGGACCGCGCGCCCCCGTCTTCCGACGACACTTTCGTGGTGGACGTGGACGGCTTTGAGGGTCCCCTCGACCTCCTCCTGGCGCTGGCGCGGACCCAGAAGGTCGATCTCTCGAAGATCTCGATCCTCGCCCTCGCCGACCAATACCTCACTTTCATCGAGGAGGCCCGGCGCGGGCGGCTGGAATTGGCGGCCGACTATCTGGTGATGGCGGCGTGGCTCGCCTACCTGAAGTCGCGCCTGCTGCTGCCTGCACCACCGCAGGAGGAAGGCCCGAGCGCGGAGGAGATGGCCGCCGCCTTCGCCCGGCGCCTGAGGCATCTGGAGCGAATCCGCCGCGCCGCCGCGCAATTGATGGCGCGCCCGCAGATGGGGCGCGACGCCTTCGCCCGCGCGCTTCCGCCGCCCTCGAAAGAGCCGCTCTATACAGTCTACACCGCCACCATCTACGACCTTCTCACCGCCTATGCCCGCCAGCGCCAGACCAAGGCGCTGTCCCACGTCACGCTCAAGACCCGCACGGTGTGGTCCCTTGCGGAGGCCCGCGCCCGCCTGGAGCGGCTGCTGGGGGCGGACGTGGTGGGCGAATGGATGCGGCTGGACCAATTCCTGCTAG
Source organism: Xanthobacter sp. (assembly GCA_041915035.1). Classification (GTDB taxonomy): domain Bacteria; phylum Pseudomonadota; class Alphaproteobacteria; order Rhizobiales; family Xanthobacteraceae; genus Xanthobacter. The sequence goes on along the minus strand of JAYSCE010000358.1, from coordinate 3,611 downwards.
ATTACATGGCGACGCCCGAGCAGCGGGCGACCGCGCTCGCGTCGAGCTTCTCGGCCAGCCTGGAGATGGTGCGCGAGGGCATGCTGGACATTCGCCAGGATGCCCCCTTCGCCCCCTTGTGGCTGCGCCCGAGGGCCGAGGAGCCGGAGCCCCTTTTGCCGTTCGACCCGCCCGACCCGGCGCCCGGAGAGGAGAGATGACCCGTTCCGCCCCGCGCATCGACCTGTTCGACGTGCGTCCGGAGGACGAGCGCGCCACTGCCTTCGCGCGCGATCTGAGGGCCATCGAGGCGCTTCTGTTCACCTCGCCGCTGCCGGTGGATGCAAAGGCCATGAAGCCGCACCTCTCCGCCGACGCCGATATCGGCGCGCTGATGGAGGCGCTGACGGCCGACTACGCCCGACGCGGCGTCAACATCGTGAAGGCCGCCGGCGGCTGGATGCTGCGCACGGCGCCCGACCTCGCCCGCGTCGTCGCCGGCCCCGTACCGGAGGCGCGCAAGCTCTCCCGCGCGGCCATCGAGGTTCTGGCCATCGTCGCCTACCACCAGCCGGTCACCCGCGCGGAGATCGAGGAGATTCGCGGCGTCTCCACCTCCAAGGGCACGCTCGACGTGCTGCTGGAGACCGGGTGGGTGCGCCTGCGCGGGCGCCGCAAGGCGCCGGGGCGTCCGGTGACCTACGGCACCACGCCGGCCTTCCTCGTGCAGTTCGGCCTCGATGCGGTGCAGGACCTGCCGGGCCTCGACGAGTTGAAGGGCGCCGGCCTGATCGACGGGCGCATCCCCGCAGGCTTCGCCATTCCCCTGCCGTCCGACGATCCGGGCCTGCGCGAGGATGAGGAGGCGCTGGAACCGGATATGCTGGATTTCCACCTCTCGCCTCCGCCGGAGGACGAGGAGCCGGGCACGGCCGAGCCCGAAGATGAGCGCGACGCGTGAGGAGGCGGTTCTGGCTGACGAGATCGAGACCCTGATGACCCGCAGCCGCACCCCTGCCGCCTTCGCCAAGGGCCTTTCCTTCGAGGCCGTGCAACTCGCCTATGGAGACGTCGCCGCCGTGCGCGGCGTGAGCCTTGCCGTGGAGCCGGGGGAGGTGCTGTGCCTGCTCGGCCAGTCCGGCTGCGGCAAGACCTCGCTGCTGCGTCTGGCCGCGGGTATCGAGCAGCCGGACGGCGGCCGCATTCTCATCGATGGCGCGGTGGTGGCAGGGCAGGGGGCCTTCGTGCCGCCGGAGCGGCGCGGCGTAGGGCTGGTGTTCCAGGACTACGCCCTGTTTCCGCACCTCACCAACCTTGAGAACGTCATGTTCGGCCTCAATGGCCTGAAGCGGGCCGAGGCGATGCGGGAGGCGCGCCTCGCGCTGGCGCGGGTGGACCTCGCCGATCTCGCCGATGTCTATCCCCACGAATTGTCCGGCGGGCAGCAGCAGCGGGTGGCGCTGGCCCGGGCCATGGCGCCGCGGCCGGGCATTCTCCTACTGGATGAGCCTTTCTCCGGACTCGATCGGCGATTGCGGGACCAGGTGCGCGCGGACACCCTCGCCGTGCTGCGCGAGGCGAAGGCGACGGTCATCATCGTCACCCACGATCCGGAAGAGGCCATGCGCCTCGCCGACCGCATCGCTTTGTTGCGCAAGGGCGAACTGGTGCAGCTCGGGCCGCCGGCGGAGCTTTACCGCCACCCGGCGGACCTCGGCGTGGCGCGATTCTTCTGTGAACTGAACGAGATCGAAGCCGAGATCATCAGCGGCGTGGCGGAGACGCCGCTGGGCCGGTTCGCGGCCACGGGGCTGCCGGAGGGACCGGCCATTGCGGCTGTCCGCCCGCAGGGAATCGCTCTCGGGCCGGCGGGACAGGGCGTTGCGGGGCGGGTGCTTGAGCGCCGCTTTCTGGGCGAACTCGATCTCGTGGAAGTGATCGCGGACGGGCTGGAGCGCCCGCTGGTGCTGCGCCTGAGGGACGCGGGAAACGTGAATAAAGGCGACGAGGCGGGGCTTCTGGTCGATCCCCGTGAAGTCCTTGTTTTCGCCGCGGGCGGAGCCTAGTGTCGCCGTCCGAAATGCCTTACGGCTTGCCGTAGGGGCACAAAGAATATCCTTGGAGGATGGTTAGATGGGTTCGATGAGCATCTGGCACTGGATCGTGGTGCTGGCCGTGGTGCTCCTCCTGTTCGGTCGCGGCAAGATCTCCGATCTGATGGGCGACGTGGCGAAGGGCATCAAGTCCTTCAAGAAGGGCATGGCCGACGACGACGAGCCGGTGAAGGCTCCCCCGGCCGCCCCCGAAGTGCCGCGCCCGCTCCCGCACCAGACGTCGAGCGCCCCCGAAGCCGAGAAGAAGCCCGTCTGACGGACCTCTGCCCCTGAACACTTGAAGAGGGCGGCGGCACCACCGCCGGACAGACGGGCTCATGTTCGATATCGGCTGGTCCGAGCTGATGCTGATCGGCATTGTCGCGCTGATCGTCATCGGTCCCAAGGAGCTGCCTACGGTGCTGCGCACCGTGGGCCGCACCGTCACGAAGCTGCGCCGCATGGCCGGCGAGTTCCAGGGCCAGTTCCAGGAGGCCCTGCGCGAGGCGGACCTTGCGGACATGCGCAAGGAAATCAGCGACGTCACCGAGAGTGCCCGCTCCACCCTCGCCACCTCCGACATGTTCGACCCGCTGCGCTCCATCCGCGAGGAGATACGCTCCACCGTGGAGGGCGCGAATCCGACCCCGCCGGCTCCCGCCACCCCGGCCGCATTGCCTGATCTTCCCCCGCCCGTGGAACTGCCCGACCCCATGGCCGCCATCCGCGCCGAAATCCGCCGCTCCGTTGAGGCCGCCGTGCCTCCAGCGCCGGTTGCGCCGCCCGCCGGTGCCGTTGAGCCGGCTCCTGAGAGCCTTCCCGCCGCCGGCGAGACCAAGCCCGCCGCAGGCGAAGCGAAGAGCGCGTGATGAGCGACCAGGACGAGATCGACGCCTCCAAGGCCCCGCTCATCGAGCACCTGATCGAGCTGCGCTCGCGGCTCATCAAGTCGTTGGTGGCATTCCTCGTGGCCTTCATCGCCTGCTTCATGCTGGCGAAGCAGATCTACAACATCCTGCTGTGGCCCTATGAGTTCGCCTCCGGCTTCAGCAACGGGGTGAAGCTCATCTACACCGCGCCGCAGGAATTCCTGTTCACCCAGATCAAGCTCGGCATGTTCGGCGCCGCCTTCATCTCCTTCCCGGTGGTGGCGACGCAGGTCTACATGTTCGTGGCGCCGGGCCTCTATAAGCATGAGAAGGCGGCCTTCCGGCCCTATCTCATCGCGACGCCCATCTGCTTCCTCATCGGCGCGGCCTTCGTCTATTTCGTCGCCATGCCGCTGGCCATGACCTACTTCCTCGGCATGCAGCAGGCGGGCGGCGACGGGAAGGCCGAGATTTCGCTGCTCCCGCGGGTCTCCGAATACCTTTCACTCATCACGACGCTGATTCTGGCCTTCGGCATCTGCTTCCAGCTTCCGGTCATCCTCACCCTGCTCGGGCAGATCGGCGTGGTGACGCGGGAGATGCTGGTGAAGGCGCGGCGCTACGCCATCGTCGGCGTGTTCGTGCTGGCCGCGGTGCTGACCCCGCCGGA
>JAYSCE010000357.1:3784-4900 GCA_041915035.1 Xanthobacter sp. | reverse complement strand
TTGGTCCGCGCCAGCAGCACCATGAATTCATCCCCGCCCATGCGCGCCGCCGCATCGCGCGGGGTGGTCTCCTGCAGGATCAGGCCGCCGAGGACGGTGAGCAGCCGGTCTCCGGAGCCGTGGCCGAAGACGTCATTGATCTGCGCGAATTGGTCCATGTCGCAGGAAACGAGCGTGACGGGCTGCGCGCCGGGGTCGGCCAGGATGTCGGCCGCCCGCTCCATGAAATCGCGATAGGTGCCGAGGCCGGTCAGGGCGTCGGTGCGGCCCTCCCGGCGGATCTCGTCGATGGCGTCCGCAGCGATGGAGCCGAGCAAGGCGAGGGCGAGCAGCAGGCCGCTGATGAGCAGGGAGAAGTTCAGCACCTGCCAGAACGGCGTCGCGCGGAACAACGCGGCAAGGTCGGAGGGGTCGGCGCCGTTCTCCCGCATCCGGTCGATCTCGTAGAGGTCGCCCGACATCTGCATGGTGAGCCCGGTGCGGATGAAGAAGTGCAGGCCGAACAGCAGGAAGGTCCAGAACAGCAGCCGGTCGATGGGCCGCCGCCGCTCGATGGCGAACATCTGCACCGCCGCGACCACGAACATGAGGCCGTAGCCGAAATTCTGCACATAGATGCGGGCGACGAGATCGCGGTCGAAATAGAAGAAGTACAGGACCAGCGCGACGATCGCGCAGGCAATCACCAGCAGCAGCGCGCCCGATCCGGCGCGGCCGAACCTGACCAGCACGCCCTCGACCATGGTGAGCACGGCGAAGGTGTAGACGATGGCCGAAACGACGGTATTGGGGCCGGCACCACGGGGAAAGCCGGTGATCTGGATGAGCGCCGCGAGGGCGTAGGCGCAGAAGGCGGACGCAAAATAAAGCCCGCAGCGGCGCTCGCGGTCGTGCAGCCAGACCAGCAGGAACACCATGGCGATCAGCAGCGAGACGATGGGTCCGGCAAAGATATAGAGGCGTCCGTCCGACATGCTCAGTCCACAGTCGCCCCGGCACCGGGCGAGCCATCAGGAGGCGGCACAGCCGCCCGCCACCCTAGGTGGCATGCCCCGCCTGCGCCTACTTGAATGGCCCCCCTCGCCGAAAGTCAAGCCTGAGCCCGGCCGCGTGCAG
>JAYSCE010000357.1:1813-3774 GCA_041915035.1 Xanthobacter sp. | reverse complement strand
CAGTGCGCAACCCGCTGCAATGCAAAAGAAGATAGCGCTACCGACGGTAGGCCCAGAGGCGCAGCTCGTGCTTCAGCCGGCGGAAATCGTGAAAGGTGAAGGCGAGGAGGGCCGTGGCCAGGACCGCGAGGGTGAACGCCACCGCATTCGACCAGTCCAGCGCCGAGCGGGTGAAGTCGTAGACGAGGTAGCCGAGGAGCAGCGTCACCGCCAGGGCCACGCCGTAATAGATGCGGCTGTCCAGCCGGGCGATGAGCATGCCGACGCCCACCCAGATGGCGAGGGCGATCAGGATCGCCCAGCCGAGGCCGAGGCCGAACTGGCGGGCCACGAAGTGACCGCCCACCCAGCACAGCAGCACCGAGGCGGCGAGCACCAGGAGGCCCGCGCGCAGCCGGAAGATGGTGGAGCGCTTTGCTCCGGTGGGGGCGGTGGACATGATGCACCTCGGATCGGCGCCCGCGACACCGGAGCGGCGGACGAAAGGGAACCACCCGGCTGCGCCAACGCTTGTGCCGGTCTGGAGGATGCACGATGCGGCGAATGCGGGTCGTACTCAATGCCAAAGCGGGAACCGTCCACGACATGGGCCCCGACAAGGTGCGCGCCATCGTGGACGATGCCCTGACTAGGCCCGACCTCGACGTGGACGTGGTGGTGGCGGAGGGCGACGCCATGGCCGCGGCCATCGCCTCGGCCCCGCGCGAGGGCTACGACACGGTGGTGGTGGGCGCCGGCGACGGCACCGTCTCCTATGCCGCATCGGTGTTCGCCAACACCGACGTGACCCTCGGCGTGCTGCCGCTCGGCACCATGAACCTCCTCGCCTACGACATCGGCCTGCCACGCGACCTGATGGGCGCGCTGGAGGCGCTGCATGATGCCAAGCCCATGCGGGTCGATCTCGGCACCCTCAACGGCCGCCCGTTCCACGGGGTGTCGGGGGTGGGCTTCTTCAGCCAGATGGCCATGGCCCGCGAGCAGCTGCGGGACCGCGGCCGCGCCTTTGGCTGGTTCATGGCGCTGGGACGGGCGGTGTTCCGCTCCGGCCGGATGTCGCTGGAGGTGGAGGTGGCGGGCGCGCGCGAATCCATCGACGCCTATGCCGCCCTCGTCACGGTGAACGCCTTCGACGCCTCCGGCTGGCACCGCTCGCGGCTCGATGGCGGGCAATTGGAAGTGCTGGTGGCCGAGGATCGCGGCACCCTCGCCCGGCTGCGCACCGGGGCCGAAGTGCTGGTGGACGCCTGGCGCGGGGCCCCGGGCATCCATTCCTTCTCGGCGCGGCGCGTGACCATCCATGCCCGGCGGCGCCGCGCGTGGGTGGCGACCGATGGAGAGGTGACGCGCGAAAGCCTGCCGCTGCGCTACGCCCTCGCCCCCGCTGCCCTGAGCCTGCTGGTCCCACCCTCCGCGCTGCAATGGCAGGCGCATGAGCGGGAGGTTCAACAGCGCGACGACGTGACCTGAAAGGTCAAAGACGGGATGACCTGACCCCGGAGCCAGGCCTCATGGCGGCGTGGTGTTGAGCACTTCCCAGAAGGCGAGCGGCGCGCCGCCCCAGTGCCAGAAGCTGTAGAGCGGGTAGCCGCGCTTGTGGACCAGCGCGATGAATGCGGCCGCCCGCTCGGCACAGGCGGAGCCGGAGGCGCAGCCGCCGTCGTCGCCGATCCATGCCGCGCCCACCGGCGCGAACGGCAGGGTGACATGGGCATTGGCGGCCTCCGCCCGCTCCAGCCTGTTCAGCACGCTCGGGCTGCCGCCGTAATAGACCTGCGGAAAGTTGATGGTGGCGTGGCTGGCGATCTTGTTGAACTTCGGCAGCCAGCCGTCGAGATTGCCCGGAATGTCGTTGCTGGAGATCGCGAGCCCGATGCCGTGCTGGTCGGCGAGGGCGCGCATGGCGGTGCCATAGGCGTCCGCCTCCTCCTTGCCGCCCTGGAAGAAGGCGCCGCCGCCCT
>JAYSCE010000357.1:0-1786 GCA_041915035.1 Xanthobacter sp. | reverse complement strand
GTGCCAGCCGTGGACCTCGATACCCTTCTCGGCGCAGCGGGCGATCAGGTCGGCAAAGGCCCGGCCATCGGTCGTGACGTTGGCATATTCGGATGCGCCGTCAGCGATCTTGACCCACAGAGCCGAGATGCGCGCCCGCCGCGCCTTCTCGACGAGCTTCGTCACCGAGCCCTCGGCCGCCACCACCGGACCGAGCTTCCAGATGTATATGGCTCTTGTCGTCATGCGCCCCCTCGCGTGATGATCCCCTTCGGGATCATGCGCAGCGAACGCGGGCGCCTACAATCAAAAATTGCACATATATAAAAATACAATCTTTAGACGCGACATCACCACAGGGCCGGCAGGTTCTCCACCGGCCGGCCCCGGTAGCGGATGAGGAGGGGGACGGTGAGCGTCATGGGGTGGGCGATGCCGTGCTCCCACAATCCGTCCTCGCCCCAGCAATCGCCGTGGTCGCCGCACAGGACGATGGTGGCGTCGGCGAAGCGCTCCAGCAGCGGGGCGAGCTTGCGGTCCACATATTCGCAGCACAGGCGCTGGCGCTCCCGGCATTCGGCCGAGCGGTCCACCTTCTGGAACGGCAGGCAGGGATTGTCCGCGCGGTCCCAGGGCGCGCCCTCGAAATAATAGGGCACGTGGGTTTCGCCCACATTGAGGAAGACGAACAGGTCGCGCCGCGTCTCCCGCGCCGCCTGCTTCTCGATGAAGGCGATCTGCGTGGCGATGCCCTTGTCGCCGGTGAACAGGAACTGCTCGAAGCTGCCGGTGAGCTTCTTGGAGACCGGCGTCTTCGGATCGAACCAGCCCATGGCCGCCGCGCCGATGGTGGCGTAGCGGGCATTGCGGAAGCCATCCACGATGTCGGTGCCGCTCACCGAGAAACCCGGCCGCGCATGGCCTGCCGCCCCGGCCCGGTCGAGCCGGAACAGCCGCGCGAACTTCGGGTTCAGGAACGGCGTCGCCAGCTCCGCCACGCCGGGGGTGAAGCCCGCGAACATGGCGGCGTGGGAGGCGTAGGTGAAATGCGCCGGGGCCTGCGCCTTGTAGAGGGCGGAGACCTTCTTCATGGCAGGCGCGGCCGCCGCCACGAAGGTATCGTAACGGCAGGAGTCGATCGTGACGAAAAGCACGCTGTCAGGGGTGACACGCATGGGCGGCGGACGCTTTCAGAAAGGGGTGGCTTCAGTTGCCGCCATCATTATTGGCCTCGCCGCACGTATAGCCAACGAAGCAACGGGGATTGTCGGAGGTGGGCATCCAGGCCGGCTTGGTGGCCTGGTCGTCCTGGCAGAAGCGCTGGTCGCGCACATAGCGCTGCGCGTTGCCGCCGCCGGTGGGGATGAGGATGAAGCCCTGCGAGTTCACCACCTGGCGCACGCCCGAGCAGGTGGAGGGGGGCACCGGAACGGCCATGTAGCCTTCCGGCGGCGGCTGGTTCTGGCCGTAGATGGCGGTGCCATCGACGGGCACCGGCAACGGTCCCGCGCCAAGGTCGGACGGCGGGGCGAGTGGATCGCTTTGGGCGAGCGCCAGAGTGGACGCGAGAAGCGAAGGGACGAGAAGGGCCGCCATCAACATCCGCGCACGCGACACCGGCATTCCGCGCGCGGCCGCCCGCGACGTTCCGGACTGGACAGAACGCATCACTTTTCCCCCTAAGTGCCGCCGCGGCAAGCCTGTAGCGCACCTTGCGTCGGCTGGCAAAGAATACCGCGCAAAATCCGCGCTGCGGCTCGGTTTCTGCCCCGTTCAAGCTGCGTCGCCCTTTTGTCACGGCTGGCCC
>JAYSCE010000356.1:0-4900 GCA_041915035.1 Xanthobacter sp. | reverse complement strand
CTCGCCACGATGCCCGCTCCTGCCGATCGCAGATAAATCATTGACGAACAACGAAAAAGTGTGACGGCCGCGGCATCTTTCCCTTTTGGGCCGAGCCGTTATGATCCGTCGCCGAAATAGGGACTCTGACATGCTCCGTAACGCTCTTGCCGCTGCCATCTCCCTTCTCGCCCTCGCAGCCCCCGCTGCCGCGCAGGACAAGCCGGCGGAAAAGATGACCTGGCACATCCAGGACAGCGAGGACACCGCCGCCCTCGTGTTTGGCGTGCCCGACAGCGACAAGGCCGCGATCTTCTTCCTGTGCCAGAAGGACGGCTCCGCCATCACCGTCCAGTCCATGATCGGCTCGAAGGACCTGACGCGCGGTGCCGAAACGGCGATCGTGCTGACCGCTGGCAGCGTCAAGAAGAGCTTCCCCGGCAAGGCGGTCGCCATGGAGGAAGGTGACGCCGTCAACGTGGAGGCTCCGGCGCAGATGGCCGATCTGAAGGCGCTGACGAAGGCCTCCGGCACCCTGACCATCGAGGTGAAGGGCGCCAAGCGGGCCATTTCCCTCGCCGGCATCGGCCCGGGCGTCACCAAGTTCGAGACCGCCTGCAAGCCCAAGAGCTGAATTGCCTAAAGCTGACGGGCGGGCGATTGCGGCCGGCGCCTCAGGCGGCGCCGGCGAGGCCCCCGGCCTTCTCGATGAAGGCGGCCACCACTTCCACCCCCACGCCGTTGCGGATGGAGGAGAAGACGTAGGGCCGGCCCGCCCGCATGCGGATGGTATCCGCTTCCATCACCTTGAGATCGGCGCCGACCATGGGCGCAAGATCGGTCTTGTTGACCACCAGCAGGTCCGACCGCGTGATGCCCGGCCCGCCCTTGCGCGGGATTTTCTCGCCCCCCGCCACGTCGATGACGTAGATAGTGATGTCCGCCAGCTCGGGTGAGAAGGTGGCCGCGAGGTTGTCGCCGCCGGATTCGATCAGCACCAGATCGAGGTTGGGGAAGCGGGCATTCATGTCCGCGACGGCGCGCAGGTTGATGGAGGCATCCTCACGGATCGCCGTATGCGGGCAACCGCCCGTCTCGACACCGAGGATGCGCTCGGGCGGCAGCGCGCCGGCGACCGTCAGAAGCCGCGCGTCTTCCTTGGTGTAGATGTCGTTGGTGATAGCGCAGAGGTCGTAGCGGTCGCGGAAGGACTTGCAGAGCGCCTCCATCAGCGCCGTCTTGCCGGAACCGACCGGGCCGCCGACACCGACGCGCAGGGGATTCTTGCCGGAACTCATGAGCGGAACAGCCTCGTATATTGGGTTTCGTGGCGAAAGCTTCCGAGATCGGCGCGGAAGGTGGCGCTGCCGAGATCATCCAGCGTGAGAGCGGGGATATCCGCCGCGAGCGCCCGCACGGTGGGCGCAAGGCCGGCGACGACACGGGTGCCAGCTGTCTGGCCCACGGGGGCGAGGCGGATGCCGGACGACACCAAAGCCTGCACCAGCGCCAAGAGGAAGCCTTCCAGCGTCGGGGCGAGCGGAATGCCATGTGCCCCCGCGGCCAGCCCCACCGCGACCGGATAGGCCACCTCCCCCGACAGGGCGTCTGCCGCGGTCTCCAGCGTCGGCGAAGGCCATGCCGCCCGCACAGCATCGAGGAAGGACCGGCCCTGCTGGCAAGTTTCCAGCCTCAGCTCGGCGGATGGCGCAAGGCAGACGGCAAGCGCATTGATCTCGCGGATTGCTGCCCCATCTTCCGCCACCGCCGCACGCCACGCATGGGCAAGCAGGATTCCGTCCGATCGCCCGAACCCGAGGCGCATCAGGTCCGACACCTGCGCCGCGAGGGTCGGCTCGTCCTTCACTTCGCCGGCCTCCACCGCCCATTCCAGCGCGTGGGAATAGGCATAGGCCCCCACCGGAAACGACGGCGAGAGCCACGCGAAGAGCGGAAGCAGATCGGGCTGGGCAGGACTGGTGCTCTCGCCCTGCGAGGTGCCGGGCAGGTCAGCCATGCTTGTGGTCGTGACCGCAGCCGGGGCCGTGGACATGACCTTCGGCGTGGCCGTGGGAATGGTCATGGCCGTGCTCATGGTCGTGACCGTGCTCATGGTCGTGATGGGCATGGCCATGATGGGAATGATCGTGATGCGCGTGATCGTGGCCGCATCCACACGCATCGCCATGGGCATGGTCATGATGCTCGTGCCCATGGTGCTCATGCCCATGGTGCTCATGGCCATGGTGCTCATGGCCGTGCTCATGTGCGTGACCGTGCCCGCCATGCGCCTCGGCGGCCTCATAAGCCCCCTTCTCCGGGCGGAACGGGCGCGTCACCTTGGCGACGCCGGCGCCCAGGCCGCGCACCATCTCGGTCAGCACATGGTCGTCGACGAAATAGACGGCGGTTTCGGTGATCTCCGCCGGCACATGCCGGTTGCCGAGGTGCCAAGCCACCTTCATCAGCCTCAGCGGATTGGCGGTGGTGACCTCCACCAGATCCTCGGCGGCTGCCTTGATGCGGACCAGGCGTCCGTCCTCCAGCTTCACCGCGTCGCCGTCATCCAGCACAGTGGCCTTGTCGAGATCGAGCAGAAAGGCGACGCCGCCGTCCGCCGTGAAGGCGAAGCGGCGGCGATGGCGTGCGTGGTGGTCGAGGGTGATTTCGTCCGCCACCTTCTCCGGGCGGACGGCGGGACGGCGGACGACGGTGGTGGCGCGGATCATCGGGTTACTCCGGTACAGCCGCCCGAGCGCCCTGCCCCACCGCCTCAGCGGGGTCCGGCTGCGCTCAGGTGGCGCTGTCCTGTCGATTCTGGTTGGTCTCGAACAGGAACCACAGGCGCTTCTCGGCCTCGTCCACATATTCTTCCAGCAGGCTGGCGGTGGCAATGTCCTCCGCCTCGTCGCAGATCTCGTGGGCCTCGCGCATGGTCTTGATGGCCTCCTTGTTGTCGGCGATCAGCTCCGCGAACATGGCCTCCGGCGAAACGTAGGGCTCGTTGTTCTCCTTGAGGCCGGTGAGCTTCAGGATCTCGCCATAGGAATGCACCGTCCGGCAGCCGATCTTGCGCACGCGCTCGGCCAACGGATCGATGGTGGCCTGGATGGTGTCGGCCTGCTCGTCCAGCAGCAGGTGATAGTCGCGGAAGTGCTTGCCGCTGACGTGCCAGTGGAAATTCTTGGTCTTGAGGTAGAGCACGAAGCTGTCGGCCAGCACGCGGTTGATGGCGTCCGCCACCTTCTGCGCCTTGGCGCTGTCGAGATCGGTGGGGGTGGCGAGGGCGGAGGTCTTCGCCGGCTTCTTGCTCAATGAACGAACGACGGCCATGGGTGTGGCTCCTCAAACGAAGCGTTGCAACACCCGCTGGAACGAGCGGCCACGGCGAAGGTTCCGCCGTGGTGCAGCGATATTGCTCAGAACAGGAAGTAACGCTGCGCCATGGGCAGCACTTCCGCCGGCTCGCAGACCAGCAGCTCGCCGTCCGCACGCACGTCGTAGGTCTCGGGATCGACCTCGATGTGGGGCGTGGCGTCGTTGTTGATCATGCTCTTCTTGGAGATGCCCGAGCGGGTGTTCTCCACCGCCACCAGCTCCTTGGCGATACCGAGCCGCCCGGCGAGCCCGTCCTCGATGGCGACCTTCGACACGAAGGTGAGCGAGGTATGGGTGCGTGCCCGGCCATAGGCACCGAACATGGGGCGGTAATGCACCGGCTGGGGCGTCGGGATGGAGGCATTGGGATCGCCCATCTGCGCAATGGCGATGGCGCCGCCCTTGATGACGAGATCCGGCTTCACGCCGAAGAAGGCCGGCGTCCACAGCACGAGATCGGCGAGCTTGCCCGCCTCCACCGACCCGATGTGCCGCGACATGCCGTGGGCGATGGCTGGGTTGATCGTATATTTCGCGATGTAGCGGCGGGCGCGGATATTGTCGCTGTCGGTCTCGCCGGGCAGCGGGCCGCGCTGGCGCTTCATCTTGTCCGCCGTCTGCCAGGTGCGGATGATGACCTCGCCCACCCGGCCCATGGCCTGCGAATCCGAGCTCATCATGGAGAGCGCGCCGATATCGTGGAGGATGTCCTCCGCCGCGATGGTCTCCTTGCGGATGCGGCTTTCCGCGAAGGCCAGATCCTCGGCAATGTCGGGGTCGAGGTGGTGGCACACCATGAGCATGTCCAGATGCTCGTCGATGGTGTTGCGCGTATAGGGCCGCGTCGGGTTGGTGGACGAGGGCAGCACGTTCGGCAGGCCCGCCACCTTGATGATATCCGGCGCGTGGCCCCCGCCCGCCCCTTCCGTATGGAAGGCGTGAATGGTGCGGCCCTTGAAAGCGGCGATGGTGTCTTCGACGAAGCCCGACTCGTTCAGCGTATCCGAATGGATCATCACCTGAACGTCGAGCGCGTCGGCCACCGAGAGGCAGCAGTCGATGGCGGCGGGCGTGGTGCCCCAGTCCTCGTGCAGCTTGAGGGCGGCGGCCCCGGCCAGCACCATCTCCTCCAGCGCGCCAGGCAGCGAGGCGTTGCCCTTGCCGGCGAAGGCGAGGTTCATGGGGAAGGCGTCAGCCGCCTCGATCATGCGGGCGATGTGCCACGGTCCCGGCGTGCAGGTGGTGGCGAAGGTGCCGGTCGCCGGCCCCGTGCCGCCGCCCAGCATGGTGGTGACGCCGGAGGCCAGCGCCTCCTCGATCTGCTGCGGGCAGATGAAGTGGATGTGGCTGTCGAACCCGCCGGCGGTGAGGATCTTCCCCTCGCCCGCGATGATCTCCGTGCCGGGGCCGATGATAATGTCCACGCCCGCCTGCACGTCCGGATTGCCAGCCTTGCCGATGCGGGCGATGCGGCCATTCTTCAGGCCCACGTCCGCCTTCACCACCCCCCAATGGTCGAGGATGACGGCATTGGTGATGACCG
>JAYSCE010000355.1:0-4905 GCA_041915035.1 Xanthobacter sp. | reverse complement strand
CCAGCACCTGCGCGATGCCCGCATCTTCGCCATCTACGAAGGGACCAACGGCATCCAGGCCATCGACCTCGTCACCCGCAAGCTGACCCAGGAAGGCGGCGACGTGGTGAATGCGCTCATCGCCGACTATCGCGAGACGGCGGAGGAGGTCTCCGCCCTCAACGCGCCGGACTTCGGCCATGCGGGCCTGCGCCTCGCCGAGGCGGTGGACGCCCTCGCCCGGGCGACGCGGGTGATGCTGGACCGGGTGGCGGACGAGCCGGCGAAGGCGCTCGCCGCTGCCACGCCCTATCTGCGCCTCTATGCCCGCGCGGCCGGCGGCGCCTTCCTCGCCCGCACGGCGCTCGCCGCCTATGCGGAACGGGCGGGCGGGGCGACGGACCCGCGCCTTGCCGCCCGCATCGCCGTGGCCCGCTTCTTCGCGGAAAACCTCGCGGTGGAGGCGAAGGGGCTGGAAGAGGTGGTGACCGGCGGCGCCGGCGGCGTGCTGGACGCCGAGGCGGTGATGGCGATCGGCTGAGCGCGGAGACGCCGCTCGCTATTGCGGCGGGCGGCGGTCGACGCGCAGGCCGGACTGGAGAGACCTCGCGCGGCGCGGGGTCTCGTGGGCGGCTTCCTCCGCGGTGCGGGCGGCGATGCCCACCGCGCGCCAGGTGCCGCGTCCAGCATCCTTGGCCGCATAAAGGGCCGTGTCGGCCTCGGCGATGAGCGCGGCGGCATCCAGCGTCCGGTCGTCCGCCACCGCCATGCCGAGGGAGAAGGAGGACGGCAGCACCAGCCCCTCCACCTCCACCGGCCGCGACAGGTGCCGGTGCAGGCGATCGGCCATGGCGGCGAATTCCTCGCGGCTCTTGCCGGCAGCAATGATGGCAAACTCGTCGCCGCCATAGCGCGCAACGAGGTCGCCGGCGCGGATCGCCGATTGCAGCCGCCGCGCGGCGGTGGTCAGCAGCAGATCGCCGGCCATGTGGCCGTGCTGGTCGTTGACCGACTTGAAATAATCGATGTCGATGAGCACCACCGCGAACAGCGCGCCGTCGCGTACGAGGCGGCGGCGCGCCTGCTCCAGCGCCCGGTCGAAGCCGGCGCGGTTGGAGAGGCCGGTGAGCGGATCGTGGGAGGCGGCGTGCTCCAGCGCGGCTTCCAGATGTTTGCGCTGGGAGATGTCGGTGACGGTACCCACCGCCCGGGTCGGCCGGCCCACCGGATCGCGCTCGACGATCTTGCCGCGCACCAGCACCCACAGCCAGCTGCCGTTGCGGTGCCGGGCCCGCATTTCCGCCTGGAACAGCAGGTGCCGGCCTTCCGCGTGATCCTTCAGCGACTTGGCGACGGCGGGAAGATCTTCGGGGTGGATCATCTGGCCATAATCGGAGAGCCGCTTCCTGGCGTCGTCGGGCTCGAGGCCGAGCATCCGGTGGGCGCGGGCGCTGAAGAACACCGCATCGGACGGCAGGTGCCAGTCCCAGATGCCGTCGTTGGCGCCTTCCAGCGCGTAGGCGAGGCGGCGGCGGTCTTCCTGCACCTCGCGCTGCTGACGGCTGCGCTGGGCCATGATGGCGGCGATGAGCAGCGCCGGCATCATCGCCAGCACGAGGCGCGCCTGCAGGCGCAGCATGTCGGCGACGAGATCGGGAGAATTCTGCCCCCAGAACTGCTGCGGCCACGCCTGGGCCATGCCCAGCCCCAGCACCACCAGCGCATAGACGCACGAGGCGACCGCCGTGGCGAACAAGCCGAGGCGGAAGGCGAACCACAGCAGGATGGCGCCGCCGAGGTCGCGCAGCAGCGGCTCGCCATAATAGGCGCTCGCAGCCAGCGTCGTAGCCAGCGCGAGGCTGGCGAAGCCGAGTTCCTCCTCGCGGGAGAATTTCGGGCGTACGCCCTCGGCGCCGCGCGTGGTGAGGTCTTCCTTGCGTCCGTGCCACAGCAGGAAGGGCGGCAGCAGCAGCACCACGCTCGCCATCTCCGGGATCCACCAGCGCAGCAGCAGCGGGACGAATGCGCCGTTGGTCTCGATGAACTGGACGAAGGCGGTGATGACGGCCCCCGGCAGGGTGCCCGCCACCGCGACCACGCCGAGGCTGACCACCATGGGCACGCTGCGCAGCGCGCCCCGCTCCATGCCGGCGCGCACGCAGCCCCAGCCCACCAGCGCGAAGGTCAGCCCGTTGGCGCAGCCGGCGGCCAGCGCCGAGCCGATGTCCTGTCCCAGCGCCGCCAGCTGGACCACGACGGAGACGAGGGCGACGACAGTGGACAGCCGCCCCACCGCGTCCCGGAACATGAGGAAATAGACGCCCACCGCCAGCGCATTGGTGGGCCAGATCGCCGGATAGACGCCAAGGCGGCGGCCCATCTCGGTGAAGGCGATGACGACGCCGCCATAGAACAAAGCGAACAGGAGGAGATCGGTCAGGACGGAGATGGCGGAACCGCGCGGCGTGGTCGCCGCTGGCGGCGCAGCGCTCTCCCGCGGCACGGACGCGACGTCCGGGCCGGCGGGGCTGTCCTGTTGGGCCCCGGGGACCGGCGGCATCACCGTCGGCGGCCCCGCGGGCTGCATCGTGTGCGGGCGCATCTCACCTGCATGAGGGCCGGCCGATCCCTGCCGGGACCGGCGCGCTGAACCGCGGCGGAAGATCCCTCCCATCCTCGCCACGGACGCGACTTACGCGTGAGCCGCCATGCCATTCAAGTTGCATCGCGCGTTATGGTTTTCGCATGAATCGCAAATTGCGACAAACCACGGTACCATAAGGTAGATTCAGCGCCCGGCAAAGCCGTCGAAGATGAAATCAGGCGCGCTGGTGTTGTGACGCGAGGGCACGAGGCGGCCCGCCCACAGCATGGAGACGTTCTGCGCATCGGCGAAGGACAGCACCGGCGCCTCACCCATGGTGCCGCCCGCCCCGTTCTTGCCCGTGCCGAGGCTGCGCCAGCTGACGCGGGCCACGTCGGCATTCCCTTCCGTCACATACATGGAGCGCAAGGCGGCGAAGGTGCCGGGCGGGGTGCCGTCGAGCTGCACCTCAAGGCGCACCTCGTCGGAGCCCGCCTTGACCACCTGCATCCGCGCCTTGCCGCCGGCGGCAAAATGGAGGGTGAAGGTGCGGGTCTGCGGGGCGAAGTCCACCTCCTTCAACCGCACGATGGGGCGTTCCGCCTGCTCCACCGGGCCGACGAGGAAGGACGAGCCATAGGCGGTATCGCGCATGTGCGCCGGCGACATGGGCCGGGCGCGCATGTAGCCGTCCGGCGGGTAGATCACCAGCACTTCCTCGGCCTTGCCTTCCGCGCGCACCCAGAGCTGAATCATGTGCAGGCCCTGCGTGACGTCCCCGCCGATGCGGACCGGCACGGTCGCCGCCCGCCAGAAGGTGGGGAAGACGAAGCCGGTGACCCACATGTCCGGCGTCTCGAAGATGGTGATGCGCTTCGGCGCGGCCGTGGGCGGCTGCGGCGCCTTGGGATCGGCCGGCACGATGGGGTCGCCGGACATGTCGCAGGTTTCCCAATCCGGATCGGTGTTGTCCACCAGCAGCATGCCGAGATAGGCCGGGTGACGGACGCTGATGTTGAACTTCTGCACCTTGTCCGACACCAGCTTCAGCGTCACGTTGTCGGTCTCGGCGCAGGTGGCGTTGACGCTCTCGTTTCGCACGGTGACGCCCAGCGGCTCCGCCTTGGCGGGACGCGCGGCGAGGACGGCGCCGGCCAGAAGGGGAACGGCCAGCAGGGGAATGGCGAAGAGGGCAGCGGCGAGGCTGTGACGGGCGCCGGGGCGCGAGACGCGCGATTCGCAGGCTGGCATCTCCGAGGCACGCTTCTCCGGGGCACGCATCTCCAAGGCAGGCATCACGATCTCCGCAACTCGGTCGTCCGGGGGCGGGCGGACCTTAGCAGTGCGATCCACCGGCGGGAAAGCGCGACCTCACGCGGCGGCAACGCCGCGCTTCAGGCGCGTCAGCGGTACATGACGCAAGGGAAATTATCGCAGGCCTCCCCCTCGCAAATCCCGCCGCGGCTCCCTATGTCCGTCGGGAAACGCAGCGGTGCGAAAGTCGCCGCGCGGGAGGATCGAGGTCAGATGTCTATGAGCAGCAAGGGTTCGGGAATGGGTTCGCGCAAGGTGTCCGGGATCGCGGCGGTGGCGGTCGCGCTGGCCCTGAGCCTCGTCGTCGCCGATCAGGCCGACGCACGGCAGGGCGGCTCCTTCGGCAGCCGCGGCACCCGGACCTACCAGACCCCGGCGCCGACCCAGACCGCACCGAGCACCGCCGCGCCCATCCAGCGCTCCACCACGCCGCAGCCCGGCCCGCAGGCAACCAATCCCGGCGCCCGGCCGCAGACGGCCGCGCGTCCCTCCATGTTCGGCAACGGCTTCGGCGGCGCGCTGATGCGCGGCCTGCTCATCGGCGGCCTCGTGGGCATGCTGTTCGGCGGCGGCCTCGGCGGCATGGCCGGCCTTCTCGGCCTGCTGCTGCAGGTGGCCCTCATCGCGGGCGTGATCTTCCTGGTGATGCGTCTGCTGCGCGGCCGGAACCCCACCCCCGCTGCCGCCGGCTACGGCCGCTCCATGGCGGGCGGCCCCACGCCCGGTGGTCCGATGAACAACGGCCCGATGCCCGGCTACGGCATGGGCGGCGGTTTGGGCGGTGGATTGGGCGGTGGGATGGCCGGCGCCTCGGTGCCGCCTCAGCCGTCCGCCGCGCCGCCGGCCCGCGGCGGCAAGACCGACGAGATTGGCGTGCTCCCCGCCGACCTCGACACGTTCGAGCGCCTGCTCGCCACCATCCAGACCGCGTTTTCCCGGGAGGACCAAGGCGAGCTGAAGGCCAACACCACGCCGGAGATGTTCGGCTTCCTCTCCGATGAGCTGCGCGCCAATGCGGAGAAGGGCCT
>JAYSCE010000354.1:0-4951 GCA_041915035.1 Xanthobacter sp. | reverse complement strand
TCGCCCTTCATGACTGGTCTCCGGACGTGCCGGACCCGCCTGCCCGCGCTCTACGCACAGTCAATGGGTCCCAAAGGTCTGGTCCCACACATATTCACGAGCCGGGCTGTTTCAACCCGGCTCGGCATGTCCCGGCTGCGAAGGGCTCAGCCGCCCACCGCGTCGAAGCACCAGGCGAGCACGCCCTTCTGGGCGTGCAGGCGGTTCTCCGCCTCGTCGAACACCACGGACTGCGGGCCGTCCATCACCACGTCCGTCACCTCCTCCCCGCGATGGGCGGGCAGGCAGTGCATGAAGATGGCGTCCTTGTCCGCCCGCGCCATCAGGGCCGAATTGACCTGATAGGGCTTGAGGATGTTGTGACGGCGCTCGGCCTCCTTGTCGCCCATGGAGACCCAGGTGTCGGTGATGACGCAATCCACGCCCTCCACCGCCTCTTCCGGGTCGCGCATGAACTTCACCTTGGCCTTGGTGCGCTTCACGAAGTCCTTCAGCGCCTGGCGCGGAGACAGCTCCTTGGGCGTCGCCACCTTCAGGGTGAAGTTGAAGCGGTCAGCGGCATGGACCCAGGAGGCCAGCACGTTGTTGGCGTCACCCGTCCAGGCCACCGAGCGGCCGGTGATGGGGCCGCGATGCTCCTCGAAGGTCATCACGTCCGCCATCACCTGGCAGGGATGGGAAATGCGGGTGAGGCCGTTGATGACCGGCACGGTGGCGTACTTCGCAAGCTCCGTCAGGTCGTCATGGTCCAGGATGCGGATCATGATGGCGTCGACGAAGCGCGAGAGCACGCGGGCCGTGTCGGCGATGGTCTCGCCGCGGCCGAGCTGCATCTCCTGGCCGGTGAGCATGATGGTCTCGCCGCCCAGCTGGCGCATGGCGAGGTCGAACGACACGCGCGTGCGGGTGGATGGCTTGTCGAACACCATGGCCAGCGACTTGCCGGCGAGCGGCTTTTCCACCGGCTCGCCCGCCTTCCGGCGGGCCTTGAGGTCCTTGGAGAAGTCCAGGACCCGGCGCAGCTCCTCGGCCGGGATCTCGGACAGGTCGAGAAAGTGACGCACCCCATTCCCCTTCATTCGGCCGCTCCCTTCACCGGATCGGAGGCGAGACGCGCCTCGATGCGCCGGCAGGCGGCTTCAATCTTGTCGGCTGCAATGCCCACCTCTTCCTCGCTCACATTGAGCGGCGGCAGCAGGCGGATGACGTTCTCGGCGGCGCCGGGCACCAGCATGCCCTCCTCGCGCAGCGCGGCGATCAGCTCGGGCGCCGGCACGGCGGCCTTGATGCCGAGCAGCAGGCCCTGCCCGCGCAGTTCGGCGATGACGGCCGGATGGCTGTCGCGCAGTTCGGCGAGGCGCTGCTGGAAGCGGCCGGCGACACGGTTCACGCGATCGAGGAAGCCATCCTCCAGCACCACGTCCAGCACCGCATTGCCCACCGCCATGGCCAGCGGATTGCCGCCATAGGTGGAGCCGTGGGTGCCCACCGTCATGCCCTTGGCCGCCTCTTCGGTGGCGAGGCAGGCGCCCATGGGGAAGCCGCCGCCGATGCCCTTGGCCACCGACATGATGTCCGGGGTGATGCCGGTCCATTCGTGCGCGAACAGGCGGCCGGTCCGGCCGACACCGCTCTGCACCTCGTCCAGCACCAGCAGCAGGCCGTTCGCGTCGCACAGCTCGCGCAGGCCCTGCAGGAAGCCGGCGGGCGGCACGCGCACGCCGCCCTCGCCCTGCACCGGCTCCACCAGGATGGCGGCGGTCTCGGAGGTCACGGCGGCGCGGGCGGCATCGAGATCGCCGAACGGCACCTGGTCGAAGCCCGGCAGGTCGGGGCCGAAGCCTTCGAGATATTTCGGGTTGCCGCCGGCGGCGATGGTCGCCAGCGTGCGGCCATGGAAGGCGCCCTCGAAGGTGATGATGCGGTTCTTCTCCGGATGGCCGCTCACATATTGATAGCGACGCGCCATCTTGATGGCGCACTCCAGCGCTTCCGCACCGGAATTGGTGAAGAACATGGTGTCCGCGAAGGTCGCGGCCTTCAGCCGGTCGGCCAGCTTCTCGGCGCCCGGAATGCGGAACAGGTTCGACACGTGCCACAGCTTCGTCGCCTGCTCGGAGAGCGCGGCGGCGAGGGTGGGATTGGCGTGGCCCAGCACGTTCACGGCGATGCCGGCGGTGAAGTCGAGGAAACGTCGCCCGTCCGTCGTGACGAGCCAGCAGCCCTCTCCCCTCTCGAACTGGAGGTCGATGCGTGCGTAGGTCGGCAGAACGGCGGTGATCACTTCATTCCTCCTGCAGCTTCCTGCTGGGCTTCCTTGAGGTTGCACGGGTTCACGAACACTGTGCGACAGCCCGGCTTTGGCAGAGCGGCGCGCACAAACTAAAAAAGGCCGCCCATGCGGGGGCGGCCCGACCTCCGGATTCTAATGAACATGCGCGCGAGGTCAACCGATCGCGGGCCGCGCAGCGAATCTCGGCCGCGACCGCCGGACGCACAAGGGTAAACGAAGCCTTAAGGAGCTGGGGAAAACGCTCCGCGACCCCTTGCCGACTCTGTTGCGAGGACCGGCCATATTGTAGGTTCTGGATCGTCAGCCACGAGATGTCGTGCGCAGGGCATCAGGAACTCTCTTCCAGGAACCGTCATCCGGGTCCATCCGGGCGCTTTGCCGCGCACGGGAACGAGGAGGGAGTCCGCCTTGCGAAGTCACGGCCCGGGACACGCCCGATCGGCGTGCTTTCAGATGGCGGGATGCGGCGCCGAGCGTTTCCGGCGCCCGCGGCGTTCTTGAAATGCTGCCGGTTGAAATGCGGCAAGTAGATGCGGCGAATGGAGAAGAGCGATGAGCTGGAATGACGAGCGCGTCGAACTCTTGAAGAAGCTCTGGAGCGAAGGCCTCTCCGCGAGCCAGATCGCGACCGAGCTTGGCGAGGTGACGCGCAATGCCGTCATCGGCAAGGTGCATCGCCTCGGCCTGTCCGGCCGGGCGAAGGCCGCCCCCGCCCCGGCGCGACCCCGCGCCGGCGGAACGGCGCCGGCCAAGGCGGGTCCGATGGGCGCGCCCGCCGGGCGCCCCGACACCCAGGCCCGGCCCCAGCGGCCGACCACCATCGGCAACACCGCGCTTGCGGCCGATCTGGACGAGGCACCGGAAGAGGCACCGGCGCCCGCCCCTGTCATGAGCGACAATGTGGTGCCCATGACCCAGGGCTGCACCATCATGCAGCTCACCGAGAGCACCTGCCGCTGGCCGCTGGGCGAGCCCGGCACCGAGAGCTTCCATTTCTGCGGCGGCAAGGCCAATCCGGGCATGCCCTATTGCCAGACCCACGCCCGCATCGCCTACCAGCCGGTGCAGGACCGCCGCCGCGACCGCCGCCTCGCCTATCTCTGAGGGCGCGGAGCCAAACAGAAAAGGGCCCACCTCCGACCGGAGGCGGGCCCTTTTTCGTTCAGGGAACGATGGAAGCGCTCAGTCGTCCAGCCCGAGCGACGGCGCCGCACGGCGTTCCAGCACGTCGCGGATGGCGGCGACCATCTCGCTCTCCTTCACCGCAAACTGGGCGGGGCGGGCGGCGCGATATTCCGCATTGTCGGCGATGCCGGCGGCGATCTTCGCGCCTTCCACCAAATCCTTGATCTGGACCTCGCCGGCGTCCTTCTCGTTGGAGCCCTGGATGATGACGGCCGGGGCGCCGCGGCGGTCGGCATATTTCATCTGCGCCTTCATGCCGGCGCCGCCGAGATACATCTCGGCGCGGATGCCGTTGGAGCGCAGCTCGGCCACCATCTTCATGTAATCGGCGATGCGGGCCGGCTCCTTGTCCATGGCCAGCACCACGACGGGGCCGACCTCGGCATCCGCATCCATCTTGCCGAGGAAGGCGAGGGCCGCGAGCAGGCGCGAGACGCCGATGGAGAAGCCGGTGGCGGGCACCTTCTCGCCCCGGAAGCGGGCGACGAGGCCGTCATAGCGCCCCCCGCCGGCCACCGAGCCGAAGCGCACGGGGCGGCCGGTCTCGTCGGTGATCTCGAACGTCAGCTCCGCCTCGTAGACGGGGCCGGTGTAATATTCGAGGCCGCGCACCACGCTGGGGTCGATCTTCACCCGGTCCTGATAGCCGCCTGCGGCCAGCAGGGTGCGGATGTCGTTCAACTCCGCCATGCCTTCCTGGAAGGCGGCATTGCCGGCGAGGGCGGCGGCAAGCTGGACATCGTCCAGCTCCACCTCGACACCCACGTCGGTGGCGCGCACACCCTTGCCGGTGAGCATGGCGAGCACCACGGACGCCTGCCGCTCATCGAGGCCCGCGCCCTTGGTGAAATCGCCGCTCTCGTCCTTGCGGCCGGGGCCAAGCAGGAGGGCGACGCCCTCGGCGCCGAACTTGTCGAACTTGTCGATGGCGCGCAGCACGGTGAGGCGGCGGCCGGCATTCTCGTCGCCGCCGAGGCCTATGGCCTCCATCACGCCGTCGAGCACCTTGCGGTTGTTCACCTTCACCACATAGGAGCCGCGCGGAATACCCACCGCCTCCAGCGTGTCGGCGGCCATCATGCAGATCTCGGCATCGGCGGCGACCGAGGGGGCGCCCACCGTGTCGGCGTCGAACTGCATGAACTGGCGGAAGCGGCCGGGCCCGGGCTTCTCGTTGCGGAAGACCCACCCCGAGCGGTAGCTGCGGAACGGTTTAGGCAGGCGGTCGTAGTTTTCCGCCACGAAGCGCGCCATCGGCGCGGTCAGGTCGTAGCGCAGCGACAGCCACTGCTCGTCGTCGTCCTGGAACGAGAACACGCCCTCGTTCGGCCGATCCTGATCGGGCAGAAACTTGCCCAGCGCGTCGGTGTATTCGATCAGCGGCTGGTCGGCCAGCTCGAAGCCGTAGAGCTCGTACACGGCCTTGATCCTGGCCATCATCTTGTCGACGGCGCGGATGTCGTCGGCATGGCG
>JAYSCE010000353.1:3026-4967 GCA_041915035.1 Xanthobacter sp. | reverse complement strand
TGCAGGATCAACTGATGCCGCAGCCCAATGCGCGGCTCGCCACCACCGCCTTGCAATTCATGGCCGCGGCGGCGGCCGGCAACGCGCAGGCCTGGCTCGGCGCCGAGGCGGTGCGCAAGCTGCAGCAGCAGGGCAAGGGCGAAGGTGAGGCCGCAGGCGGCGACATTCAGCAGCGCGCCCGCCCGATAGGAGGGCACCAGCGCCAGCAGCACCGCGCTCGCCGCCGGCACGGCCACCAGCAGGGGGGCGGGATCGGAGAAGATACCGGACAGAAGGCTCATGCGCGCCCTCCCCGGAAGCGGTCGAGGGCGTCCACGTCCACGGTGTCGAACCGCTCGCGGATGCGGAACAGGAAGATGCCGATGACGATGAGGGCGATGAGCACCGAGAAGGCGACGGAAATCTCCACCACCAGCGGCATCCCCTTGGCGCCGGTGGCGGCCAGGATGAGCCCGTTCTCCAGCGACATGAAGCCGATGACCTGGCTGACGGCATTGCGCCGCGTCACCATCATCAGCAGGCCGAGCAGGACCACGGAGAGGGCGAAGGCGAGGTCTTCCCGCGCCAGCGCATCCGCAGCGCCGCCGACGCCGGCGGTGGCCTTCAGCATGACCACGAGGGAGAGCGCCACGAGGGCGATGCCGGCGAGCATGGTGGGGCCGATGGAGACCACCGTCTCCACCTGCCGGTGGATGCCGAGGCGGGCCACCATCCGTGCCAGCGCCAGCGGGATCACCACCGCCTTGAAGACGAGGGCGATGGCGGCGGTGACATAAAGATGCGGGGCATCCTGCGCCAGCGCCTGCCAGCCCACGGAGAGAGCGAGCACCACGGCCTGAAGCGCGAACACCTTCAGCAAAGCGTAGAGCCGATCCTGATAGAGCATCAGGAAGCTGATGAGCACCAGCGCGCCGGCGAACAGGTGCGCCACGTCGAAAACGAGGCTCGCCGAGAGGGCGGCGTCCAGCGGCGTTCCGTGCGCGATGTCCAGCGTGCGGTCCATCACAGGATCCTCGAGACGAAGAGGAGCAGGGTTCCGAGCAGCCCCAGCATCAATGCGGCGCCGAGGAAGTCCGGCACCCGGAACACCCGCATTTTCGCGATGGATGTCTCGAACACCGCGAGCAGCACCGCGCCCGCCGCGAGCTTCGCGCCATAGCTCGCCATGCCCAGCAGCACAGCGCCGGCCCCGGCGCCGGCCGGGGCCAGCCCCCACGGCACGAACACGCAGGCGACGAGGGAGAGGAAAAGTAGCAGCTTCAGCTGCGCCGCCAATTCGATGAGCGCGAGGTGGCGGCCGGAATATTCCAGCACCATGGCCTCATGGACCATGGTCAGCTCCAGATGGGTGGCGGGATTGTCCACCGGGATGCGCCCGTTCTCGGCCACCGCCACGATGGCGAGCGCCACCAGAGCCAGCGCCAGCGATACGCGCAGGCCGACGCCCGCGACCATCACCGAGGCGATGGTGGAGAGCTGTGTGGAATGGGCAACGAGGGCGAGGGAGAAGACGATCATGATCATCGCCGGCTCGGCGAGTGAGGAGATCATCACCTCCCGGCTCGATCCGATGCCGCCGAAGCTGGTCCCCACATCCATGCCCGCCAGCGCGAGGAAGAAGCGGGCCGAGCCGAGCAGCGCTGTGATGACGATGAGGTCCGCCGACCAGGAGAAGATGAGCCCGGTGCCGAAGGTGGGCACCAGAGCCGCCGCCACCCAGGTGGCCGCGAAGAGGAGATAGGGGACGGCGCGGAACAGCCAGGAGGCGTTTTCCGCCAGCACCGCCTCCTTGTTCAGGAGCCGCGCGAGGTCGCGGTAGGGCTGGAACACGGAGGCGCCGCGCCGCCGCGTGAGGCGCGCCTTCACCTTGCGCACGAGGCCGGTGAGCAGCGGCGCCAGCGCCAGCACCAGCAGCATCTGGGTGCCCTGCACCAGTAGGTT
>JAYSCE010000353.1:0-2971 GCA_041915035.1 Xanthobacter sp. | reverse complement strand
CAGGAGGACGAGGGCGCCGAACACCAGCGCCAGATACTGGCGGATGGTGAGATATTGCAGGCGGTTGGCCCGCGTGGCGATACGCTCCACTAGCCCCGCCAGCGGCAGGAACAGGAAGGCCCAGGCGGGATCGCGCGCCGAAATCTCGATGCGGGCCGGTGCGAGGGAGCCGGGCGGCGGCATCTCCACCCGCTCGCGGGCAGCGAACAGGGTGCGGGCGAACACCCGGCGGATGGGCTGGGCGAACGAGCCCGCGGAATATTGCGTCACCGGATCGGCATTGGGAAAGCCGCAGTCCCACGGCGGCGCGCGCCGCACCGCGCCGGTCGCGAGGCGGTGGATGACGAAGGCCGACAGCAGCGCCGAGGAGGCGATGAAGAGGAAGACGAGGAGGCCGTTATAGGACGAGCGGCTTTCCGCCACCGGCACGATGGAGAGCCACGCCACTTCGCTCTGCGCCGGCATCTTCACGCCAATCAGCGCCGTCACCGCCGGCTGGAGCGCATCGATGACGAGGCCGGGGAACAGGCCGGCGGCGACGCAGATGCCGGCAAGGGCCAGCATGGCGGCGCGGGAGAAGGCGTCCACCTCATGCGCGTTTGCCGCCTGTTCGCTGCGCGCCCGGCCGAGGAAGACGATGCCGTAGAGCCGCACGAAGCACGCCGCCGCCAGCGCCGCGGCCAGCGCCAGCAGGGCGCCGGCCGCGGGCACGGAGAGCTTCAGCCCCCAGGCGGGCAGCTCGGGGCTGAGCAGGATGGCCTGGAACACCAGCCATTCGGAGGCGAAGCCGTTCAGGGGCGGCAGGGCCGAGATGGCCGCCGCGCCGATGAGCATGGCGACCGAGGTGACCGGCATGCGGTGGATGAGCCCGCCGAGGCGGTCCATCACCCGCGAACCGGTGGCGGTCAGCACCGCGCCGGCGCCGAAGAAGAGCAGGCTCTTCATGGCCGCGTGGTTGAACACGTGGAACAGCGCCGCCGTGAAGGCCAGCGCCGCCGCCCCGCCGAAGCCCGAGGCCTTGAACGCGAGGGCGAGTCCGAGGCCGACGAAGATGAGCCCGATGTTCTCGATGGTGGAGAAGGCCAGCACGCGCTTGGTGTCGCCCTGCAGCAGCGCCTGCAGCACGCCGACGACGCCCGCCACCGCGCCCGCGACGATCACCGGGATGCCCCACCACCACTCCGGCGGGCCGGCGAGATCGAACACGATGCGGATGAAGCCGTAGACGGCGACCTTCGTCATCACCCCGCTCATGAGCGCGGAGACGTGGCTCGGCGCGGCGGGGTGGGCCAGCGGCAGCCAGACATGCAGCGGCACGAGGCCGGCCTTGGAGCCGGCGCCGAGCATGGCGAGCGCCAGCACCACGGCGCCGGCCCAGCCGGTGGGCGGCGCGGCGCGCATGGCCTCGAAGGTGAAGCTCCCGCCGCCTGCCGCCAGCAGCCCGAAGACCAGCATCAGCGCCAGGGTGCCGAAGGAGGCCATGAGGATATAGACGAGGCCCGCCTGCACATTGCCGGCCTCCTTGTCGTGGGAGACCACCAGCGCCCAGGAGGCGAGCGACATGAATACCCACGCCAGCAGGAAGGTGTAGGCGTCCGCCGCCAGCGGCACGAGGCTCATGCCGGCGAGGAAAGCGGGAAAGAAGGGCAGCACCCGCTCGGGCGCATGGTCGTGCCGGCCATAGCCGAGCCCGTAGAGGCTCGCCGCCGCGCCGCCGAGATTCACCACGAATAGGAAGACGGCGGAGAGCGCGTCGAGCCTCAGATTGGCGCCGATCCACGGAATGCCCAAAGGCAGCACGAGCCCGCCCGTGGGCGCGGCGATGGCGGTGAGGGCGGAAAGCGCGGCGAGCAGTGTCACCGCCAGCGCGCCGCCATAGACCACCGGCCGTCCGAGCGGCCCGCGCGCCAGCAGCACGCCGGCCACGGCCAGCGCAAGCAGGGCGGCCACGGCTGCGAGCGCAGTCAGAAGCTGGAATGTGGGGGCGAGGGCGGGGGCCATCTCAGTCCCCCGTCGCGCGCGGCGCCTTGAGGCGCACGCCCCGTCCGCCGCCGTCGCTCACCGCGCCTTCGCCGATGAGATCGACCCCGGCGGCATCCAGAGCCCCCACCAGCTTCATCAGCGAATCCACATTGCCGCGGATCACGCCGTCGCTGGCTTCCATGCGCTGGATGGTGGGGAGCGAGAGGCCGCACAGGCCGGCAAGGGCGCGCTGGTCGAGGCCGAGAAGGGCGCGGGCGGCACGGAGCTGGGCAGCAGTGATCATGATCGCTGACGGCAGGCGTTAAGCGTGATTTGTGCTGCTTACACCCGGTCTATTAAGCGATCAAGCATTATTAGTAATGTTTAAAGCATCATTTCATCGCGAGGGCGGGCGCAACACGCGGCGCCCGCCCTTGCCGCGGGGCTCACGCCTCGCGGATGTCGTTGGCCACGCGGGCGAGGATCTCGACGATCCGCGTCTCGGCGCCGCGGTTCTGCTCCAGCTTCTCGCGGGTCACGTCGCGCAGGTTTTCCAGCGCGGCCTCCACCAGACGGGGCAGCTCGGCGCCGTGGCTCGGGCCGTTCTCGCTCCAGCCCATCCACTTCTTCACCCGGCCCATCTTGAGGCCGATCTCGGACAGGCGGCCGATGATGGCGTCGGCGAAGTCGCGGTTCTCGGCGAGGTAGGCCTTGCCCTCATCGGTGATGGCGTAGCGCTTCTTGGAGCCGTCCGCCTCGGCGGTCACATAGCCCGCTTCCTCAAGGAAGGTGAGGGTGGGATAGACCACGCCCGGGCTCGGCGAATACCAGCCGGCGGTCTTCTCCTCGATCAGCTTGATGATCTCGTAGCCGTGGCGCGGCTGCTCGGCGATGAGCGAAAGGGCCAGAAGCTTGAGATCGCCCTGCGCCAGCATGCGGCCGATGCGGAACATGTCGCCGCCGCCGCGCCCGCCTCGTCCACCGCCGCGATGGCCGCCGAAATCGCCAG
>JAYSCE010000352.1:1970-4985 GCA_041915035.1 Xanthobacter sp. | reverse complement strand
GCCGCAATCGAGATTGCCGGCGGTCACCTCCCGCTCGATCACCGAGGGGCGTTCCTCGCGGATGTAGATCTGCAGCCCCGGATAGCGCCGGTGTAGCACCGGCAGCAGATGGGGCAGGAAATAGGGCCCGAACGTGGGCGCGACGCCGAGCCGGATCAGCCCGCCGAGATTGTCGGCACCCGTCGCCGCCGTGGCGACGATATCGTCCAGCGCCTGCAACACGGCGCGGGCCGAGGCGATGACCCGCTCGCCGATGGCGGTGGGGATGACCCGGCCGCGCGTCCGGTCGAACAGCGGCGTGCCGAGCTGCTCCTCCAGCAGCGCCACCTGCACCGAGAGCGTCGGCTGCGAGACATGGCAACGCTTGGCCGCCGCGCCGAAGTGCCCGGTCTCGGCAAGGGCGACCACATATTCGAGCTGGCGATGGCGCGGCCGGAAGGGCATTGCACCTCCATAGTCCTTAGCTATTACCGATATAGCGACTATGGATTGGAGCTATCAAGCGTCCGGCCCCATCCTCTCTTCATCGAAAGGAGGTTGTCGTGGACCAGTTCATGAAATCGCTGACGACGCGCCACAGCCTGATCGAGGCGGAGATCTCCGCCGAGCAGACGCGGCCCGAGCCCGATCGCACCCGCGTGCTGGCGCTGAAGAAGATGAAGCTCCGCCTGCGCGATCAGATCGAATACCTGCGCCGGGAGGGGGCCGACATGGCTCGCGTCGTGGTGGTCCGCCGCAAGAGGTGGGCGGAGGTCTCCCTGAGGCCGGCGCGATAAGCGGCACCCGTCCCGCGCGCAGAACTCCCGTGCGCATGGCCCCCGCGCGCCCTCGGCGCCCGGACCCATTCCCTCAACACCCGAGGTCCGGGCCCCTCTGACGGGCGCGGATGCGGCCCGGCCTGTCCCAGCTGCCCGGGGCAGGCCGGGTCCGTGCCCGCAAGCCCGCCATGTCGGTCCTCCCATCCGGCCTGCTGTCTGGCGCCCCGCGTTCCGCGGGCGGCCGCCCATGGCGCAGGCCCCTGAAGGACCGACCCATGGACCAGTTGATCGCCCTTCTCTTCCTCGATGTCGCCGGCAAGCCGCTCTGGCTCTGGCTCGGCTTCCTCGCCATCGTCTTCGCGCTGCTTGCCTTCGACCTCGGCGTGCTGCACCGCGACTCGCGGGAAATCGGCATCGCCGAAAGCCTCCGGCTCTCCGTCTTCTATATCGCCGTGGCGGCCGTGTTCGGCGGCTGGATCTGGGCCTCCATGGGCCCGCAGGCCGGCATGCAATACTTCACCGGCTATGCCATCGAGAAGGCGCTCTCCATCGACAACGTCTTCGTCATCTCGCTGATCTTCAGCTACTTCGCCATTCCCCGCGCCTATCAATACCGGGCGCTGGTGTGGGGCATCATCGCCGTGCTGGTGCTGCGCGGGCTGATGATCGGCGTGGGCGCGGCGCTGGTGCAGTCCTATGACTGGGTGCTGCTGCTGTTCGGCGCCTTCCTCGTCGTCACCGGCATCAAGATGCTGTTCGCCAGCGAAGGCGAGGCGGACATCTCGCAGAATGCCGCGCTGCGCTTCCTCACAAAGCGTATGCGGGTCACGTCCGAACTCCATGGCGAGCGCTTCTTCGTGCGCCAGCCCCATCCGGTCACCGGCAAGGCCGTGCTGTGGGCGACGCCGCTCTTCCTCGCCCTCGTGGTGATCAATATCGCGGACTTCGTGTTCGCGGTGGATTCGGTACCGGCGATCTTCGCCATCACCACGGACACCTACATCGTCTTCACCGCCAACATCATGGCCATCCTCGGCCTGCGCGCCCTCTACTTCGCGCTGGCCGCCATGGTTCACCGCTTCTCGCACCTCAAGTATGCGCTGGCCGGCGTGCTCGTCTTCATCGGCGGCAAGATCTTCTGGAGCCACTTCTTCGGCAAGGTGGACCCGGCCATCTCGCTGGGCGTGACGGTGGCGATGATCGCGGCCGGTATCCTCTTCTCCCTCTGGCGCACCGGCGGCGGGACGGACGTGAAGCACGCGGCGTGATCGGCCTGAAAACGAAAAAGCCCCGTCCGGTCGGACGGGGCTTTTTGACTTGAGCCGCGAGAGCTTCAGAACACGAGGGCCCTCAGAAAGCGAGGGCTTTGGCCGCCTTCACCTGCGGCAGGGCCTGCACCTTGGCCAGCAACTCGGGCGGCACCGCGCCGTCCACCGCCACCAGCGCGATGGCATCGCCGCCGGCATCCTCTTCTCCCTCTGGCGCACCGGCGGCGGGACGGACGTGAAGCACGCGGCGTGATCGGCCTGAAAACGAAAAAGCCCCGTCCGGTCGGACGGGGCTTTTTGACTTGAGCCGCGAGAGCTTCAGAACACGAGGGCCCTCAGAAAGCGAGGGCTTTGGCCGCCTTCACCTGCGGCAGGGCCTGCACCTTGGCCAGCAGCTCGGGCGGCACCGCGCCGTCCACCGCCACCAGCGCGATGGCATCGCCGCCCGCGTGGTCGCGGCCGAGGGCGAAGGTGGCGATGTTGATGCCGGCGTCGCCCAGCAGGCCGGCGAAGCGGCCGATGAAGCCGGGCTTGTCCTCGTTGGTCACATAGACCATGGCGGGGGCGAACTCGGCATCCACCTTGATGCCCTTGATGTTGACGATGCGCGGATGCCCGTCCGCGAACACCGTGCCGGAGACGGAGCGCTCGAACTTGTCCGTCACCACCGTCACGGTGATGAGGCTCTCATAGTCGCCGGTGGCGGCGCGGGTGGTCTCTTCGATCACCACGCCGCGCTCCTTGGCCACCGAGGGGGCGGAGACGACGTTGATGTCGGCGAGCGCCGGACGCAGCAGGCCGGCCACGGCGGCGGAGGTCAGCGCCTTCACCTTCAGGTCCGCCACCGCGCCCTCATAGATGATGCGCACGGTCTTGATGTCCGTGTCGGTGAGCTGGCCGGCGAAGGAGCCGAGCTTTTCCGCAAGCTCGATGAAGGGCTTGAGCTTCGGCGCCTCCTCCGCGGTGATGGAGGGGAAGTTCACCGCGTT
>JAYSCE010000352.1:0-1960 GCA_041915035.1 Xanthobacter sp. | reverse complement strand
GGCGCCGGTGAGGAGATAATCGCTCATCTGCTCAGCGACCTGCAGGGCGACATTCTCCTGCGCCTCGGTGGTGGAGGCGCCGAGATGCGGCGTGCAGATCACGTTGGGATGGCCGAACAGCGGGTTGGTCTCGGCCGGCTCGACGGTGAACACGTCGAAGGCGGCGCCGGCCACGTGCTTCGAGTCGAGCGCGGCGCGCAGCGCCTCCTCGTCCACCAGGCCGCCGCGGGCGCAGTTGATGATGCGCACGCCCTTCTTGGTCTTGGCGAGGTTCTCGGCCGAGAGGATGTTCTTGGTCTTCTCGGTGAGGGGCGTGTGGAGGGTGATGAAATCGGCGCGGGCGAGCAGGTCGTCCAGCTCCACCTTCTCCACGCCGAGGTCGAGGGCGCGCTCGGGCGAGAGGAAGGGATCGAAGGCGATGACCTTCATCTTCAGCCCCACGCCGCGCTCGGCGACGATGGAGCCGATGTTGCCGCAGCCGATGATGCCGAGGGTCTTGCCCGTGACCTCGACACCCATGAAGCGGTTCTTCTCCCACTTGCCGGCCTGGGTGGACGCATCCGCCGCCGGGATCTCGCGGGCGAGGGCGAACATCATCGCGATCGCATGCTCGGCGGTGGTGATGGAATTGCCGAACGGCGTGTTCATCACGATCACGCCCTTGGCGGTCGCGGCCGGCAGGTCGACATTGTCGACGCCGATGCCGGCGCGGCCGATGACCTTGAGGCGGTTGGCCTTCTCCAGGATCTTCGGCGTCACCTTGGTGGCCGAGCGAATGGCGAGGCCGTCATAATTGCCGATGATCTCGGCCAGCTTGTCCTTGTCCTTGCCGAGGTCGGGCTGGAAATCCACCTCGACGCCGCGGTCCTTGAAGATCTGGATGGCGGCGGGGGAAAGCTTGTCGGAGATGAGAACGCGGGGTGCCATGGGATGGGCTCCGTTTCGCGAATGGGATGAGCCGGGCCGCGCACGCAGCCGTCATGGCCGGGCTTGTCCCGGCCATCCACGCGGATGGACCGGGCGCACCTTCGGCCGCGGCGCCGGCGGCTCGGCGTGGATGCCCGGGACGAGCCCGGGCATGACGATGTTCAGGAGGCGGCGCAGGCCGCCGCAGTCATCCGATCGAAATCACGCAGCCGAAATCACGCGGCCTTGGGCAGCGCGGACTTCGCCTCGGTGAAGGCCCAGTCGAGCCAGTGGGTCAGGGCTTCCACGTCGGCGCGCTCCACGGTCGCACCGCACCAGATGCGCAGGCCGGGAGGGGCGTCGCGATAGGCGCCGATGTCGTAGGCGATGCCGCCCTTCTCGAGGCCCGAGGCGATGGCCTTGGCGAAGGCCGCCTGCGCGTCGGCGGGCAGCGCGGTCACGTCCGCATCCACCACCTTCAGGCACACCGA
Source organism: Xanthobacter sp. (assembly GCA_041915035.1). GTDB lineage: Bacteria > Pseudomonadota > Alphaproteobacteria > Rhizobiales > Xanthobacteraceae > Xanthobacter. The sequence goes on along the minus strand of JAYSCE010000352.1, from coordinate 563 downwards.
GGTGTTGGAACGCGTCACCGGATCGGTGGCAAGGAAGTCCACCCACGCCGTGCGGTGCACCCACTGGGCGATGGCCTCGAAGTTGCGGTTGGACCGCTCCTGGAGCGCCGAGAGGCCGCCGATATTCTTCGACCACTTGAGCGCATCGAGATAGTCCTCGACGCACAGCATGGACGGGGTGTTGATGGTCTCGCCCTCGAAGATGCCCTCGATGAGCTTGCCGCCCTTGGTCATGCGGAAGATCTTGGGGAGGGGCCAGGCCGGCTTGTAGGTCTCCAGCCGCTCCACCGCGCGGGGGGAGAGGATGAGCATGCCGTGGGCCGCCTCGCCGCCGAGCACCTTCTGCCAGGAGAAGGTGACCACATCGAGCTTGGCGAAATCGAGCTTCTGGGCGAACGCCGCCGAGGTGGCGTCGCAGATGGTCAGGCCCTCGCGGTCGGCCGGAATCCAGTCCGCGTCCGGCACCATGACGCCGGAGGTGGTGCCGTTCCAGGTGAAGACCACGTCGTGGGTGAAATCGACGCTCTTCAGGTCCGGCAGCTCGCCATAAGGGGCGGTCAGCG
>JAYSCE010000351.1:0-4993 GCA_041915035.1 Xanthobacter sp. | reverse complement strand
TTCGGCGACAAGCTGGGCCGCAAGAGCATGCTCATCATCACGCTGATGATCATGGGCGTGGCGACGGTGGCCATCGGCCTCCTGCCCACCTATGCGCAGATCGGCATCGCCGCGCCCATCCTGCTGCTGCTGCTGCGCATCGCGCAGGGCATCGGCATCGGCGGCGAATGGGGCGGCGCGGTCCTGATGGCGTATGAATACGCGCCGGAGGACAAGCGGGGCTTCTTCGCCTCCATCCCGCAGATCGGCCTCGCGCTCGGCCTGTGCCTTGCCTCGGGCGTCACCGCCATCGTCTCCATGCTGCCGGACGAGCAGTTCATGAGCTGGGGCTGGCGCGTGGGCTTCATCGGTTCCGTCGTGCTCATCATCGTGGGCATGTACATCCGCCTGAAGGTGCACGAGACGCCGGAATTCGAGCAGGTGAAGGCCGCCAACAAGGCGGAGGCCATCCCATTCTTCACCATGCTGCGGGAATATCCGCGCAACGTGCTGCTCGGCATGGGCGTTCGCTACATCGACGGCGTGTTCTTCAACGTCTTCGCGGTGTTCTCCATCGTCTATCTGGCGAACTACGTGAAGATCCCCCGCACGACGGCGCTCTGGCTGGTGACGCTCGCGGCGTTCGTGATGGTGTTCACCATTCCCATGTTCGGCAAGCTGTCCGACAAATGGGGGCGCCCGCGCACCTATGCCATCGGCTCCGCCCTGCTGGCCCTGGTGGCGTATCCCGCCTTCTGGCTGTTCTCCACCGGCTCGCTGCCGCTGATCGCCCTCGGCATCGTGTTCCCGTTCGGCGTGCTCTACGCCATGTGCTACGGGCCTGAAGCCGCGCTGTTCTCGGACCTGTTCGACGCCCGGGTGCGCTACACCGGCATCTCGTTCGTCTACCAGTTCTCCGGCATCGTCGCGAGCGGCATCACCCCGATCATCGCCACCTATCTGCTCGCCCGCGGCGACGGACAGCCCTGGCAGGTGTGCGCCTACGTGGTGTTCGCGGCGCTGGTGTCCATGCTCTCGGCTCTGGCGATCAAGGTGCCGGCCCCCGGCACCCAGTTATCGAAGGCCGGGCGGGCCACCGCCGAAGCGGCGCGACAGCCGGCGCGCTGATCCCTCGCCGATCCGGAGGCGGCGCGCGGCCGCCGCCTCCCTCTCCCCAAGACTTTCAAGGTTCCAAGAGGATTTTTCCGTCATGAAGATGACCACCGAAGAGGCGTTCATCAAAGTCCTGCAGGCGCACGGCATCAACGAGGCCTTCGGCATCATCGGCTCGGCCATGATGCCGGTGTCCGATCTCTTCCCCAAGGCCGGCATCCGCTTCTGGGATTGCGCCCATGAGACCAATGCGGGCCTGATCTGCGACGGCTACACCCGCGCCACCGGCCGCATGGCCATGGCCATCGCCCAGAACGGGCCGGGCGTGACGGGCTTCGTCACCGCCATGAAGACCGCCTATTGGAACCACACGCCCATGCTGCTGGTGACGCCGCAGGCGGCCAACAAGACCATCGGCCAGGGCGGCTTCCAGGAAGTCTCGCAGATGGCCATGTTCCAGGACATGGTGTGCTACCAGGAGGAGGTGCGCGACCCCTCCCGCGTCGCCGAGGTGCTCAACCGCGTCATCGAAAAGGCCTGGCGCGCCTGCGCCCCGGCGCAGATCAATGTGCCGCGCGATTTCTGGACCCAGGTGATCGACATCGAGCTGCCGCAGATCGTGCGCCTCGAGCGCCCCGCCGGCGGCCGCAACGCCATCGCCGAGGCGGCCGAAATCCTCTCGCAGGCGAAGTTCCCGGTGATCCTCAACGGCGCGGGCGTCGTCATCGGCAACGCCATCGGCGAGGCCATGGCGCTCGCCGAGCGGTTGGATGCCCCCGTTTGCGCCGGCTACCAGCACAATGACGCCGCCCCCGGCAGCCATCCGCTCGCCGTCGGCCCGCTCGGCTACAATGGCTCCAAGGCCGCCATGGAGCTGATCGCGCAGGCCGACGTGGTGCTGGCGCTCGGCACCCGCCTCAACCCCTTCTCCACTTTGCCCGGCTACGGCATCGACTACTGGCCGAAGCAGGCCAAGATCATCCAGGTGGACATCAACCCGGACCGCATCGGCCTCACCAAGAAGATCACCGTGGGCATCTGCGGCGACGCCAAGGAAGTCGCCGGCCAGTTGCTCGGCCAGCTCGCCCCCGGCGCCGGCGATGCCGGCCGGGAAGAGCGCCGCGCGCTCATCCATCAGACCCGCTCGCGCTGGCTCCAGCAGCTCGCCTCCATGGACCATGAGGACGACGATCCCGGCACCCGCTGGAACGAGGACGCCCGCGCCCGCGACAAGGGCCGCATGTCGCCCCGGCAAGCGTGGCGGGCCATCCAGTCGGCGCTGCCGAAGGACGTCATCATGTCCACGGACATCGGCAACAACTGCGCCATCGGCAATGCCTATCCGAGCTTCGAGATCGGCCGGAAATATCTCGCACCGGGCATGTTCGGCCCGTGCGGCTACGCCTTCCCGGCCATCATCGGCGCCAAGATCGGCTGCCCCGACGTGCCGGTGTTCGGCTTTGCCGGCGACGGCGCGTTCGGCATCTCCATCAACGAGATGACCTCCATCGGCCGCGAGGAATGGCCGCCGGTGACCATGGTGGTGTTCCGCAATTTCCAGTGGGGCGCCGAGAAGCGCAACACCACGCTCTGGTACGACAACAACTTCGTCGGAACCGAGCTGGACCCCAAGCTCTCCTACGCGAAGATCGCCGAGGGCTGCGGCTTCAAGGGGGTGCGGGTGGATACGCCGGAAAGCCTCAAGGAGGCCATCCACACCGCCGCCGAGGAACAGAAGAAGGGTATCACCACCTTCATCGAGGTGGTGCTGAACCAGGAACTCGGCGAGCCCTTCCGCCGGGATGCCATGAAGAAGCCCGTGCCAGTGGCCGGCATCGCGCGCGCCGACATGCGTGAGCAGATCGCGCGCTGACTGAGACCCGGGCGGGGATGGCCCCTCCGCACGCCCCGCCCGGCCTTTTCCTGCCCCACTGCGAGACGCAGCCCATGCTCGCCCTCGACCGCATCATCGACGCCGCGCGTTCCGCCCCCCGCAGCATCGTCCTGCCGGAGGGGAGCGACCCGCGCATCGCGGCCGGCGCCCGCCGCGCCGTGGAGGAAGGGATTGCCCGGCCGATCCTCCTCGGCCCCCACGAGGAGGTGATGGCGGCCCTCGATGGTGATGTGCGGGGCATCGCCATCGAGGATCCCGCCACATCCCCGCGCCTCCAGGCCTATGCCGAGGCCTTGCACCTGCTGCGCCACGCCAAGGGCATGGACCTCGCGGCGGCGTGGCGCCGCATCCGCGAGCCCCTCGCCTTTGCCGCGATGATGGTGCGGCAGGGCGATGCCGACGGCACGGTGGGCGGCGCGGTGGCGACCACCGCCGAGACGGTGCGTGCCGCGCTCCAGATCATCGGCCTCGCACCGGGGGCGAAGATCGTCTCCAGCTTCTTCCTCATGATCCTGTGCGAGGATTATCACGCGCAAAAGGGCGCCTATGTCTTCTCCGACTGCGGGCTGGTGATCGACCCGGACGCGGCGGAGCTGGCCGACATCGCGCGCGCCGCGGCGCATTCCTATACGGCGATGACAGGCGAGCGGCCCCGCGTGGCCATGCTCTCCTTCTCCACCAACGGCAGCGCCCGCCATCACAGGGTGGACAAGGTGGTGGAGGCGGTGCGCCTGGTGCGGCAGGCGGAGCCGGACCTTGTGATCGAGGGGGAATTGCAGTTCGATGCCGCCTTCGTCGCCACCGTGGGCGCGGCCAAGGCGCCGGGCTCGGCGATCCGCGGGGATGCGAACGTATTCGTCTTCCCCAATCTCGACGCCGCGAACATCGGCTACAAGATCGCCCAGCGGATGGGCGGGGCGAAGGCCATCGGGCCGGTGCTTCAGGGACTCGCCAAGCCGGCCAACGACCTCTCGCGCGGCTGCTCGGAGGACGACGTGTTCCACATGATCGCGCTCACCTGCGCCCAAGTCACCTGCGCCCAGGCCGCGCGGGCGATCCCGGCCGCCGCAGCGGAAAAGGCCGGCAGCGTGTGGCAGACCGTACGGGCGTCCGGCAATCTCGGTGAGACGCAGGTGCGCTGAGGCGAAAGGATCAGTTGCCCAGCTGGAGCATGGACTCGGACGCCGCATAAGCCTCGCCCCACTGGGCGAGCGTCTTCGAGACAGCCGAGAGCGAGATCGGCTGTCCGACCGCGCGCGGCGCCGCGGCCGCGAACAGCGCCGCAACGAGCACCAGCGGCATCAGGACCTTTCGCAATTCGTCTTCGGTGTTCATCTGGGTCACGAGCGTGGTTTGGAAAACCAATCATATACCCAGCGCCATCAGCAGCCAAATGCGGCGCAACATCGCGCATGCTGCATCGCACAATTATCGGACCTGCTCTAGGTCACGCGGCGCTTGGCAAGCTTTCGGGCCAGGGTGCGGCGGTGCATGCCGAGGCGCCGGGCGGTCTCGGAGACGTTGAAGTCCGTCTCCGCCAGGGTCTCGTGGATGCGCTCCCATTCCAGCGTCTTGATGGAACTGGGCCGCACGCCGAGCGGCACGTCCGGATTGCCCCCCTGCCGGGCGAAAGCGGCCTCGATGTCGTCGGCGTTGGAGGGCTTGGCGAGGTAATGGCAGGCGCCGAGCTTGATCGCCTCCACCGCCGTCGCGATGCTGGCGAAGCCGGTCAAAACCACGATTTTCATCTGCGGATCGAAGGCGTGCAGGTGCTGCACGCATTCGAGGCCGGAGGCATCGAACAGCTTCAGGTCCACCACGGCGCGGCTGGGGTGGAAATCGCCGAGCACCTCGGGCAGATCGCCAATGCGCCCGCAGTGGCGGACGCTGTAGCCCCTGCGCTCGAACGAGCGCTGGAGGGCCCGGGCGAAGGCCGCATCGTCCTCGACCAGAAGCACCTGCATCAGCGTTCCCTGGCGCTCAGCACCTTGCGGCTCACGGCGTCGA
>JAYSCE010000350.1:0-4996 GCA_041915035.1 Xanthobacter sp. | reverse complement strand
CGCCGGACCTCATCAATGTGGACGGGCAGAACTGGGGCCTCACCGCCATTTCGCCCACGGCGCTGGCCGCGTTGAATTTTGAGCCCTTCCTCGCCGCCATCCGCGCTGCGCTGCGCCACGCCGGCGGGGTGCGCATCGACCACATCCTCGGCCTGCGCCGGCTGTGGCTGGTGCCAGACGGGGCCGGTGCCGACGAAGGCGCCTATCTCACTTATCCGCTGGAAGACCTCCTCCGCCTCGTCGCCATCGAGGCCCATGCGCACGGTGCCATCGTCATCGGCGAGGATCTCGGCACGGTGCCGGCAGGTCTGCGCGAGGAGATGACGGCGCGCGGCATCCTCGGCATGCGCGTGCTGCCCTTCGAGCGCGACACGGACGGCGGCTTCCTGCCGCCGGAGGAGTGGCAGCGGGAGGCGGCGGGAATGACCTCCACCCACGATCTGCCCACCATCGCCGGCTGGTGGGCGGGCCGCGACCTCCACTGGCGCGCCCGCATCGCCGCCTGCGACGTGGCCGCCGAAGCCCTCACCGCGCGCGACGGCGAGCGCGCGGCCTTCGCGGCGGCGGCAGCCGAGGCCGGCATCGCGCCGACCCTGGAAGACGTGGACGCCGCCGTGGACGCCGCCGTCGCCTATGTGGCGCAGAGCGCGTGCGATCTCGCGCTCATCCCGCTGGAAGACCTGCTCGGCCTCGACGAAAGCCCCAATTTGCCCGGCACGGTGGACGAGCACCCCAACTGGCGCCGCCGCTTGTCCGCTCCGGCCCAAGACCTCCTCGACGCGCCGAAGGTGAAGGCCCGCCTGTCCCTCCTCCAGCAGACCCGCGGCGAAGGGGCCGCCGAGCAATGACCTCCGCCATCCCCCGCGCCACCTATCGTCTGCAATTCCACAAGGGCTTCACCTTCGACGACGGCGCTGCATTGGTGCCCTATCTGGCCGACCTCGGCATCAGCCACGTCTATGCCTCGCCCATCCTGAAGGCGCGGGCGGGCTCCACCCATTGCTACGACGTGGTGGACCCCGCCCGCGTCAATCCCGAACTCGGCGGCGAAGAGGGTCTCAAGCGTCTCGTCGCGGCGCTGCGGGGCCACGACATGGGCCTGGTGGTGGACATCGTGCCCAACCACATGGGCGTCGGCGGCGACGAGAACCCCTATTGGCTGGACGTGCTGCGCAACGGGCCGCAAAGCCCCTTCGCTTCCATGTTCGACATCGACTGGCAGGCGGGGGACGGGCGGCTGCTCGCCCCCTTCCTCGGCGCGCCCTATCACGAGGTGCTGGCCAGCGGCGATCTCAAGCTCGTGCGCGACGCCGAGGCCGGCTGGGCGGTGCGCTATTTCCACCACCTCTTCCCGCTTCGCCCCGAGGATGCCGCGGCGCTGGAGGCGGACCCCGCCGCCGCACATACCGGGGAGGAGGCCGCGCGATATCTACATTTGCTGCTGGAGCGCCAGCATTATCGCCTCGCCTTCTGGCGCACGGCGCCCGACGCCATCAACTGGCGCCGCTTCTTCGACGTGACGGAGCTGGCCGCCCTGCGGGCCGACGCGCCCGGCGTGTTCGAGCGCACCCATGCGAAGGTGCTGGACCTCTACGCCCAAGGCCTCATCGACGGCCTGCGCGTGGACCATGTGGACGGCCTCGCCGACCCCGGCGCCTACTGCCGGCGTCTTCGGGCAGAGCTTTCCGCGCGCGAGGCGGAGCGGCCCGAGCCGCTGCGGGGGCGGGCATGGCTGGTGGTGGAGAAAATCCTCGCGGCCGGGGAAAGCCTCGACGCCGGCTGGGACGTGGACGGCACCACCGGCTACGACTTCATGGAGGAGGTGAGCCGCCTCCTCCACGACCCCGACGGATACGAACGCCTCGCCACCCACTGGGCCGCCCGCACCGGCCGCACCGCCGCCTTCTCCGACGAGGAAGAACCGGCACGGCGCGAGATCATCGCCCGGTCGTTCACCGCGCCACTGGAGAGCGCGGTGGACGCGCTCGCCGCACTCGCCGCCGCTGATTTCGCCGACCGTGACCGGCCGCGACCGGCGCTCAGGCGCTGCCTCATCGAAATCCTCGTCCACTTCCCCCGCTATCGCTCCTATGCGGCCGGAACGGGCGAGACGGGGGCCGAGGCCCTTGATGAAGCCATCGCGGCAGCGCGCGGCAGCGTCTTCCCCGGCGACGCATGGCACCTCGACCGGATCGCCGAATGGCTGGGGCCCCTCGCCCCGGATCTGCCCCACGCCGACCTGAGACGCGCCGCCATCACCCGCTTCGAGCAGCTCTCCTCGCCGGTGGCGGCGAAATCGGTGGAGGACACGGCCTTCTATCGCTACGGACCGCTGCTCTCGCGCAACGAGGTGGGCTCGAACCCGTCGTTCGGCGGCGGCACCATCGCCGCGTGGCACGAGACGGCCGAGGTGCGGGCGGCGCACTGGCCCGCCGCCATGCTGGCGAGCGCCACCCACGACCACAAGCGCGGCGAGGATGTGCGCGCCCGCCTCTCCATCCTCTCGGAATGCGCGGACCTGTGGATCGCCCTCCTCGACCGCTGGCTGGGCGAGCTGAAGGCGCAGGCGCCGTCCGTGGATGCCGCCGACCGCATCACGCTCATCGAGACATTGGTGGGCGCCTGGCCGGACGATGCTTCCGGCATGAAAGGTTTCCCCGCCCGCGTCGAAGGCTGGCAGATGAAGGCGCTGCGCGAGGCCAAGCGCGCGACCTCCTGGGACCGGCCGGACGAGGAATTCGAGGCGCAGGCGCACGGCCTCGCCCGCTTCATCCTCGGCGCGCCCGAGGGCGCGGACATGCGGCGGGAAATGTCCCGCTTTGTCGATCTCATCCGCCCGGCGGCGGAGGCGAAGGGGCTGGTGGCGACACTGCTCAAGCTCACCGCCCCCGGTATTCCCGACCTTTATCAGGGCACGGAATTCCTCGATCTCTCGCTGGTGGACCCGGACAACCGACGCCCCGTGGATTTCGCCCGTCGCCGCGCCAGCCTCGACGCGCCGCCCGAAAGCGCCGACGCCCGCAAGCTGCACCTCATCCGCACGCTGCTCCGGCTTCGCGCGGAGGCGCCGGAGTTGTTTCGGGGGGAGTATGTGCCGCTGGAGGTGGGCGGCGCGCTGCCGATGGTCGGCTTCCTGCGCACAAGCGGGGGAAAGGCGCTGCTGGTTGCCACCCCGGTGCGGACGTTCGAGCAGGTGACGCCGGCCGGAGGTCTCCAACCGACCGCGTGGCAGGGGATAAAGCTGCCGGACGGGCTCCGCTGGCGGTTCGCGTTGCCCGGCCTCTCCGCGCCGGTTCCGTCCACGGCAGACCTCGCCGCCAACACGCAGTGGCCCTTCGCCCTGCTGATGGGCGAGAGAGGCTGAGGGCTACACCCGCCGCCACAGCAGCGCGAGCAGCACCGCCGCCGCGAGCCACAGGGCGATCAGCGCCGAGAGCACCGCGCCGGCGCCCCAGGCCGCCAGCAATTGCGCGGCGCCCAGAGGCGCCAGCGCCTGTGCCAGCAAAGCGGGCTGGGCGAGACGGCCGGCGAGGACGGGGTAGTGCTCGGCCCCCAGCACGGCCAGCGGCACGGTGCCCTTGGAGATGGAGAAGAGGCCATTGCCGCCGCCATAGGCCACCAGCGCCACCGCGACGATGGGAAAGCCCGCCGCCAGCAGCACCAGCCCCAGCCCCATCAGCGCCACCGCCCAGATCATCGTCCACAGCGGATGATGCCGCCCGCCGGACATCTGCTCGATGATCCGCGCGAACACCTGCGCCGGGCCGATGAATGCCCCGGCCGCCACCGCCTCGGCGAGGCTCAGGCCGCGCGACTGGAGCAGCGCCAGCACCTGAACCGACATGGCCGAGGCGATGGTGCCGATGAGGGTGACGATGCAGGCGATGGGCAGGAAGGCGATGCGCTCGCGTCCGCCAAGCACCACCGGCCCGCCCCGCGCCGGGCCGGCCGTCTCCGCCCGCCGCGCAACCGCGGGCACGAACGCCAGCACCAGCGGGATGGAGACCACCACATGGACGCCCGCATAGACGAGGCAGGTGCCGCGCCACCCCAGGTGCGCGTCGAGATAGGCCGTGATGGGCCAGCACACCGTGCTGGCAAATCCGCCCCACAGGGTGAGGGTGGTGATGGCCCGACGCGCCCCCGCGCCATAGAGCCGGCCGAGCGCGGCGAAGGCGGCGTCATAGAGGCTCGCCGCCATGCCCGCGCCGGCGATGCACCAGCCGAGCGCGAACACCAGCGGCCCGGGCGCCAGCGCCAGCACGGCGAGGCCGCAGGCCAGCAGCGCACACCCTCCGGCGAGCACCGGCCGTCCGCCGCGGGCTCCGATGAGCACGCCCACCTTCGGCGAGATGAACCCCGCCACCAGCAGCCCCACGGAGAGGCTGCCGACGATGCCTTGCAGCGGCCATCCCGTGTCCGCCGCGATCGGCCTGGCCAGCACCGTGAGCAGATAGAAGGACGAGCCCCAGGTGAGGATCTGCACCACGCCCAGCGCGGTGATGACCGAACGGCCCGCACCTTCCGTCCCGGCGGGTGAAACGGCGGCGGTCACCGCACGGCCGCGCCGAGGGCCAGCCGCGCCTCCAGCGCCTCGGCCGCTTCCTTGCGCTCGCTGTAGCGGTCGGTGAGATAGGGGGAGATGTCGCGCGTCAGCAGCGTGAACTTCACCAGTTCCTCCATCACGTCCACCACCCGGTCGTAATGAGCGGAGGGCTTCATCCGGCCCGCCTCGTCGAACTCGTGATAGGCCTTGGCCACGGACGACTGGTTGGGAATGGTGAGCATGCGCATCCAGCGGCCGAGGATGCGCATCTGGTTCACCGCGTTGAAGGATTGCGAGCCGCCGCACACCTGCATCACCGCCAGCGTGCGGCCCTGCGTGGGCCGGATGGCGCCGAGGGCGAGGGGGATCCAGTCGATCTGCGCCTTCATCACCGCGCTCATGGCGCCGTGCCGCTCCGGGCTACACCAGACCTGCCCCTCGGACCACAGG
>JAYSCE010000349.1:0-4999 GCA_041915035.1 Xanthobacter sp. | reverse complement strand
CGCCTACGGCCATTTCGGCCGCGCGCCGGAAGCCGACGGCGGGTTCTCCTGGGAGAAGACCGACCTCGTGGGCGCACTCAAGGCGGCCGTGGCCTGAGCCCGCAAGGCCGCCACTCCGCGCCTTGATCCATCTGAGTTGACCCGCCGGCCGGATTGCCCTGCAGTCCGGCCGGCGCCTTTTTCAGCATGACCGCCATGAGCCAGCAGCCGAGCGAACACCAAAGCCAATCCGCGAGCCCCCCCTCCGCTGCCGCGGACTTCGAGGCGCGCGGCGCCTTCTATGGCCGGCGCATCGGCAAGACGCTGCGGGGCTTGCAGCAGGACGCCCTTACGCATCTGCTGCCGCGCTACAAGCTCGAACTGGACGCGTCCTCCGTCCCCGCAAGCCTGTTTCCCCAACCTGTGCAGGGATATTGGCTCGAGATCGGCTGCGGCTGCGGCGAACACCTCATAGACCACGCGGCGCGGCGGCCGGATGTCGGCTTCATCGGCGTCGAGCCCTTCCTCAACGGCCTTGCCCGGATGCTGGTGGACCTCGACGCCCGCAACCTTTCCAACGTGCGGGTCTTCGACCTCGACGCCGCGTTGCTGCTCGACCGACTGCCCACGGCAAGCCTCGACGGGACAGACCTGTTCTATCCCGATCCCTGGCCGAAGAAGCGGCATTGGAAGCGCCGCTTCGTGCGCCCCGACAATCTCGACAGGCTCGCCCGCGTCATCCGCCCCGGCGGCGTGTTCCGCTTCGCCTCCGACGTACCGCACTACGTGGGCTGGACCCTCTCTCATGTCCGCGCGCACGGTGCCTTTGCCTGGACGGCGCAGCGGGCCGACGACTGGCGCAAGCCCTATCCGTTCTGGCCCGGCACACGCTACGAGGCCAAGGCCATCGCGCAAGGCCGCGTGCCAACCTACCTCACGTTCATCCGGCGCTAGGAAAAGCGTTCATTCGCCCGCGGCGTAAAGCGCAGACAACCCCTCACGATAGGTGGGATAGCGAAGCCTCACCCTCAGTTCTTCCTTGAGCCGGGCATTGCCCACGCGCTTGTTGCCGGACCAGAAGGAAAGGGCCATGGGGCTCATCTCCCGGGCCGCGTCTTCAAAGGGAATGGCGGGCGGCGGGTCCATGCCGAGAAGTTCCGCCGCATAGGCGATGGGATCGCCGGGCGGGGCGGGCAGGTCGTCGGTGACGTTGAGGATGCCGTCGTAACGGTGCGCGATCGCGGCGCGGATGGCGCAGACGATGTCGTCCACATGGATGCGGTTGAACACCTGGCCCGGCTTGTCGATGCGCCGGGCCGTCCCGGCCCGCAACTGGACCAGCGCGTTGCGCCCGGGACCGTAGATGCCGGCAAGGCGCAGCACTGCCACGCGGATGCCGTGCCTGCGGCCGAAATCCTGCCAGTCGGCCTCCGCCTTCAGCCGGCGTTCCAGGCGGACGCTGCCGGCCCGCGGCGGTGTCGCCTCATCCACCCAGCCCCCGTCGTGGTTGCCATAGACGCCGAGCGTCGTGAGATAGACCACCTGGCGCAGGCGGCCGGACGCGAGGATTTCGGCGGCGCAGCACAGGATGGGGTCGCCCCGGTCGTCCGGTGGAGCGGACGCCAGCAGGATCTGAGCCCCGCCCAGCGCGGTCGCGAGCCCGTCGCTCAGGGTCGTTCCGTCGAACGCGAAGGCCTCCACGTCTGCCGGAAAGGTGGAGAGGCGCCCAGCCTCACGCGAAGTGCCGATGATGCGGCCGAACGCGTCGCGATCCTCGGCGACGAGATGCCGGGCGCAATAGCCGAAGCCGATGGCTGCGAGCGAGATCATGGCTGGGTGGTGCCGGAGGTGCCGGCATCTGGCAAGGGCGATTGCACCACCGGATCGCCCGGCCGGCCGGCGAGGGCGAGGGCGCACAGGCGGCGCACCGTGGCCTCGCTATCGCGCGTCACGCTCTTGCGGTCGTGGGCAGCATCGAGCTTCACCGGCGTGCCGAACGTGACCTCCACGTCTATGGCGCCATGGCGCAGCACGTCCATGAGGTGCGGAGCCAGCTCCATGTCGCCGAACCACGCCGCAATGGGCCGATGGCTGCGGCCCATCGGCAGGCCCTGGAGGCGCACGTAGGACACGGCGAGCGGTTGCACCACCACCTCCGTCCCGCCGGCGAAGGCCTCGCGCGCGGCGCCCACCAGAGCCGTGCGGAATGGCAGCACACGGTTGCCGTCGCTCGAGGTGCCTTCGGCGAACAGCACGACCGGGTCGCCGTCGACAAGGCGATCCGCGATCTCCCGGTTCACCGCGCCGGTGGCATGGCGACGCTGGCGATCGACGAACACGGTGCGCTGGAATTTGGCGAGTGGCCAGCCCGACACCTCGCTCTTCGCCACAAAGAACAACGGCGTCAGCGAACCGACCACCGGAATGTCGAGCCAGGACGCGTGGTTCGCGAGGATCAGCAGTGGCCGATTGGCGGCCGGTGTGCCACGCACCCGCACGCGCACGCCGATGAGCCGCAGCAGGATGCGGTGGTAGAGCCGCGGGATGTGGCGGCGGGCATCAAGGCCAAGCTTCAGCGCGATCCACTGGAGGGGAATGCCCACCAGCGTCACCGTTCCGACCGTGGCAAGCACCCCGGCGAGGCGCAGGCGATCGAGCAGGCGCGAGAGCGCGGGCTGCTCGGGGCCGAGCGGCGCCAGCCCGGTCGGCGCGGCAGGACGGTCGCCGGAAGCGGGCGCTGCAGCAGGCCCGCCGGAAAGGCTCACTGTTTCTCGTCCTCGTCGAGCGGCACCGCATACAGCTCGAGGCGGTGGCCGCGCAGCTTGAAACCGAGGTCCCGGGCGATCTGCTCCTGCAGCGCCTCAATCTGCTCGGAGCGGAATTCGATGACCTGACCGGACCTGAGATCGATCAGGTGGTCATGATGCTCGTCGGGCATCTGCTCGTAGCGGGCGCGGCCATCGCCGAAATCGTGCCGCTCGATGATGCCGGCATCCTCCAGCATCTTCACGGTGCGGTAGACCGTGGAGATGGAGATGTTGTCGTCGATGGCGACGGCGCGGCGGTGCAGTTCCTCCACGTCGGGATGATCCTGCGCGCCGGACAGCACGCGGGCGATGACGCGACGCTGCTCGGTCATCCGCATGCCCTTGGCCAGGCAGGCTTCCTCAATGAGGCTGATCTTTCCGCTCAAGCGGACCTCCGCGACGACCCGGGGACTTTCCCTTGCCTTATCGCGCCGCCGCCTGCCCGCTGCAAGGGGGCGGACAAAGGCTTGCCACCACTCGCTTGCCCAAGCTCAAAAGTCGCGACGTAGCAGCAGCGCATCGGCACCGTCCGCATAATAGCCCCGGCGCCGTCCGACCTCGCCATAGCCGAGGCGGGCGTAGAGCGTGCGGGCGGCGGCGTTGCCCGCCTCAACCTCCAGGAAGGAGGTCGAGACGCCTTCCGCGGCGAGGCGCGCGAGGTGGAAGGAGACCAGAGCCCGGCCGACGCCCCGGCGACGACGGTCGGTGACGACGGCCACGGTCAGGATTTCCGATTCAGGCGGCACGCAATGGGACAGAACGAAACCCGCCGGCGGCTTGCGGGGGCCGAGGGTCGCCACGTGGGCGCGCACGGCGCGGTCGGCGAGGAGCCGCTCGAACTCGTCGGCGCCCCAGCCGCGGGCGAAGGCGCGGGCATGGATCGCGGCAAGATGGGGGATGTCCGCGGCCGTTGCGGCCCGCAGCAGCGGCGGGCGGGGCGGAAACAGACGGTCGAGCAGGCGCTTCATCGGCGGGCGATGCGGGCCTTGTCCTGCGGCTTGGCATCCGGTGGCCGCAGGTAGAGCGGGCGCGGCTCGGCCGCTTCGGGATCGGCGACGGAGCCGAGACGGGCGACCCACGCCACATCGGGGGCCGGCGTATCGTCGACCAGCTCAGGAAGCTTTTCGGCCGGCGGCCAGGCATCGGCCACGAGATGGGCCCCCGAGCCGACAATCCGCACCGCTCCAATGGCCACCGAGCGAGCGGCCTCCCGCACGCTGGTGATGCGCGGGGCGATCAGCGTACGCCCACCGACGCCGAACATCTGGAGGAAGACATGGCCGTGGCGGGCATCGATGGCGGAGACCACAGGCACCGCATCGTCATGGGCGAGATAGGGGGCCGCAAGGGCGGCCAGCGTCGTCACGCCCACCACCGGCCGGTTGGCAGTCAGCCCGAAGCCGCGGGCGGCGGACAGGCCCACCCGCAGCCCGGTGAAGCTGCCGGGCCCCACCGTGACGGCAATGCGCGCCAGATGCTCGAAATCGATCCCGGCGGAGCTCATCACCTGCTCCACCAGCGGGATCAGCGTTTCCGCGTGGCCCCGCTCCATGAGCATCGAATCGCCCGAGACGATGCTGTCCGTCTCGGTGTCGAGCACCGCGGCGGAGCAGGCGGCAAGCGCCGTGTCTATGGCGAGGACATACATGTACGCGGGCACCCCGATCGCCGCCACGATCAACCGAAACCGTGGCGGGGGGAAGCAACCCGGCACGCTCACTTTCGGGAAAGGTTAACAGGCCCGTTCCCGAATACCTCAAATCGAGGCCCGCGCCGTCAGACCGCCCGGACTTCCGCCACTTCCGGCACGAAATGCTTCAACAGATTTTCGATGCCGTTCTTGAGCGTGGCGGTGGAGGAGGGACAGCCCGAGCAGGAGCCCTTCATGTTGAGAAACACCACGCCATCCTCGAAGCCGCGGAAGGTGATGTCTCCGCCGTCATTGGCGACGGCCGGGCGCACCCGGGTCTCCAGCAGTTCCTTGATGGTGGCGACAATCTCGCCGTCCTTCGCGTCGAAGAACTCGTCGCCGTCGCCCGCTTCCGGCTTCACGCCTTCGGACAGCACCGGGGCGCCGGACATGAAGTGCTCCATGATGGCACCGAGGATGGCCGGCTTGATCTGGGGCCACTCGCTGTCGGTCTTGGTCACCGTCACGAAGTCCGACCCGAGCATGACGCCCGACACGCCGCGCACGTCGAACAGGCGCTGCG
>JAYSCE010000348.1:0-5005 GCA_041915035.1 Xanthobacter sp. | reverse complement strand
AGCGTTCGACTGTTAATCGAATGGTCGCAGGTTCGAGTCCTGCTCAGGGAGCCATCTTTACCTCCACCTCGCGACAGTCTCCCGTCCCGCTTTGGGTTGGCGCCCGTCGCCCACTCCTCGTGCCCGGAGCCGGCATCGGACATCCGTTTGCGGATGCCGCGAATCGAGTGCCGACCGAGCATGAGCTCCGCCCCCTTGCGCCACCCCTTCTGAAAATGTAGCAACGAAGCCGTTCGGCTGAATGTCGGAGCATAGCGCAGCCTGGTAGCGCATCTGCTTTGGGAGCGCGGGGCCGAACCATCCCCATCCTGATGATATTTCAGCGCTTCTTGGGCTTGCGGGTGCGTGCCTTCGGGATTTTTTCGGGATTTCGTGTCGCGGGCTTTTTGGCCCCCTGCCCTGCCTCCACCTCCTCCATTGCCCGCCGCAGATCCTCGTCCTCGTGGCGCAGGAGCTTCTGCACCAGCTTGAGGTTGCCGCTCGATCGCAGGAGCCGGGTGGCGGCGGTGTGGCGTGTATCGTGGAACCGGAAGTCGGACAGCTTCGCGACGGCCTTCGCGCGGCGCCATTGCGTCTTCAGACCTTCATAGGTCATGGGCATGACCTGCCCCTTCCTCACCTCCCCATCCACCCGATCCGCCACATAGGTGAAGACCGATTCCGCGTGCCTGCCCTGGAGCGGCCACAGCAGCCGGCGAAGCCCGGCGGTGAGCGGGATGGTGGCGGGCTTGTCGCCCTTGCCGCGAATGGTGAGCGTGCGCGCGCCCCAGTTCACATCCTCCCATGTGAGGCCGACGCACTCGGCGAGCCGGCACCCGGACATGAGGGCGAAGCGCACCACGGCGTGATAATCTGGCCGCAGCGCCGCGAAGAGCCGCGCCTCCTCTTCCTCCGACAGTTCGCGCACGCGCTCCTTGGGCTCGGCAAGGAGGAAGTCCCGCCACGGGATATCCTGCACCGGCTGCTCCCAATGCTGGCGGGCGCGGGCGAGCACGCGCCTCAGGGGCTCGGTGACGGTGCGGTTGACCGTGGCATTGCTCACGCCATCGGCGCGCCGGCGGGCGATGGCGGCTGACACCTGGCGCCGACCGATATCCTTGAGAAGGGTTGTCTTGCCGATCTCGGCATTCAGCCAGCCGAGGGCGGCGAAGAACGTGGCATTGTAGCCGCCGCGGTAGTGCTGGCCGACTTCGGTCCAGAACCGGGCCGTCGCCTGGGTGAGCGTCATCGGGGCATTGCCCCGGCGCTGGTCTACCGCCTGCCGTGCGGCTTCCCGCTTTTGCTCTTCGACGCGTTCAGCTTCGCGGCGGCTCGTGCAGCCTGTAGTGCCGTGAAATCGAACACCTCGATATTGGAAGTCGAAGTGGTAAAGGCCGCTGTTGACGTGCTTGTAGACGGACACGGTTCCCGCTCCCTGCGCGCGGCGACAAAGGCCTGAAGGTCCACTGGATCGAACAGCCGGCGCTTGCGCTTCTCCCCTCGCCCCATGGAAACGTAAGGTATCTCGCCATGGCGCACGTGCTCACGCAAGGTGCTGGTGCAGATGCCCAGTTCCTGGGCGGCCTCTTCCATGGTGAGGAGGCGGGTCATCCTGGCTCCCCCTTGGCGGTGAGGGCGGCGCGGATGATGCTGGGAGTCTCGTGTGCCGGGTCTGGCGTGCTGGCGCCCGGCATGCGGATGAACCCCAGCTCGATTCCGTTGGTGATGAACTGATCGGCCCGGCGCAGCGCCGCATCCTTGCGCTCCACCTCGGCCCTCGCCTCGGCCAGATCGCGCTCTGCGGTGGTGGCGCGGGCTTCGATGGACTGCCATTCTGGACCATCGCCGTCTCGGGCAAAGGCCGGGTCCACCTGATGCTTGTGCTCCAGCCATCCGCCTGCGTAGGCTTTCCCTACGGCATCGTTCACCATGCTCACGGCGTAGGTGTAGCGACCGTCTGCATAGCGCAGCGCCATCCAGTAGATGTCCCGGACGATCTGGCGCGATTCATCCCGCTCCCGCGTCAGCCGCTCGATCTGCGCGTCTCGATCGGTGAGGGCGGTGGCAGCATTCACCATGACCTGTCCGGCAGTTGGCGCGGCGGCCCACTTGACGATCAGAGGCGCCCATTTCCGCAACGATGCCACGATGTCGTCAGTCTCGGCCATGAGGGGCCTCCGGGTGCAGGGCGAGGACCACGTAGCCGGGCTCGATGCCGAACTGGCCTCCGGTCAAGATCCAGCCGATGGTGAAGCGTAGGCGACGATGGCTCTCGAACACCGCTCCGCTGGCGAACCGGTCAAGACGCACCAGCACCACCGTGTCGCCACGCTGGAAGCCCCGGTCGTCGCGGCGCACCTCGAACGTCTTCTCGCCGCGCTCAACAGCGTCCCAGTATTCGGGCAAGGTCTTCAGGATATGCTCAGTCGGCATGAGGTACCTCCTTCTCGGATAGGGCGGCGCGGCCGTAATAGAGAGGTGTTCCATCATCGTTGCTGTGGTGGTTGGGGATTTCGTCTAAAAGACATGGAGGGGCCGCCCCGGAATAACTGTTACCGCACCCACAAGTGCGCGGGTCCCAACAATTCGAAACCTGAACAAAGCCGTCCCGGCAAATGGATCCAGCGCTACCGTTGACGTAAGACGAGCACGCTTTCACCATCGTCAGCCCTCCACTGCCGGGGTGGGGAGGGGGAGGGCGCGGATGGCCGCTGCGATGGCGCTGGCAGGAACGCGATGCGGCCATTTCGCCCGTTCGTCCGCCACCTTCGCAGCCATCTCCCGCATCGCCTCCGCCCCCGCGTTCCACTGCGAGGGAGAGGGTGAAATTGTTCCGACGACGCGCTTTTGGAGCGGGATCGTGGGAAGGCAATCCTCGTCGCCGCCCGGCTGCGGGGCCGTGTCCAACTTGTAAGGATCGCTTACAGGTTCGCCCGGCTGCGGGGCTGGGGTGTGGGAGGCGAGGGCCTTCGCGCGGCGCACCATCTCATCGAACAGGCCTTTGCGCGTGTCCTTACTTGCTGCGCTGTCGTAGTAGTTGAGAACCGCCGATGCCAGCGCTTGGGCAGGGCCTTCCACCTCCCCGCTATCGGCGGCACGGGAGACGGGGACGGCGGTTGATGCAGCGTGCACCTCAAGCGCCATGCGCGTCACGAAGTCCTGAATGAACTGCGGCTCGCTCCCGAGGATCGGCCGGCGCTCTCCGGTCTTCCGGTCGAGCAAACGGTAGCTGCTCCCTTTGCCTCTGGTCTGTACCTCCCAACCGCCCGGCAGGGTAATATACTGGCGCGTCGGGTCCAGATCGTCGGTCTCGATCGCCGGCACCGCCACCGGCTCCTGCGCGGGGGCGGGGTTGTCGCCCTCCCCTTCCCCAGCCTGCCCCACGCCGAGCATGATCGGCGGGTGCGTCGTGCCGAGGATGCGGACGTGAACGGCGGCGCCGGCCATGAGGGCGGCGATCTCGTCAGGAGTTGGGAGCCATGCCGTGACCATGCTGGGCGTGGCGGGGCCGTTGACGGTGCGATGCACCGGCTCATCGCGCAGCGGCAGGCCGAGATAGCCCTGGCTTTCGCCGATGGTGCGGGTGGCGCCGGGAATGCGGGCGATGTCCATCAGCAAGGCTCCTCGGTCGCGTTCGCCAGCTCGATCAGCACATCGGCGTGGCAGGGATCTGCAAGGGCGCACCAGCACGCGAGGGGCTTTCCCTTCAGCTCGGGCAGGCGGCGCAGGATTTCGGCGCGCCTGGCGTCGTCGCCGGGGTGATGGCCCGCGAGCCAGCGGCGGTAGAGGTGCGTTGCGTGGCCGTTGCCGCCGGGCGATACCGGGAATGGGTTGCCCCACACCGTGGGGCGGCTCACCACCACGGCGCCCTCCGGCATGCGCCACCCGGCGCGGCGCTGGCGCTGGATTCGCGCGGGCATCATGCGGTCCTCCGGGGGAGATCGTTGTGCTCGCGGCCGTCGAGGAGGCGGCCGGCGCGGGCCTTGCCGACGCGGCGCATCACGTGGAAGCGCTCGCCGTGGAAACCCCGGCCGCCGGCGAGGTTCAGCCAGCAGATGTCGGGCTTGCTGTCATCGAACTTGCCGGCGTAGTCGGCCTGCCAGTCCGGGTCTTCCTTGTCCCGGTCGACGGCGACTTCCCACGCGCCCCACTGCTTGAAGAAGTAGGGGATGCCGTGCGCGGCGCAGAAGTCGCGGGCGGCGCGGTGCCAGTCGGGGTGCGTCGGCCGGGCGCCTGGGCCGCTCTCGCCGCCGGAGATGAGGCCGGAGAGGAACTCCCAGCCGGTCCAGTCCACCGGGCCGAGGGCGGGCTCATAGCTGACGAAGGTGCGCCATCCGCGCTCGGCGAGGCTACGCAGGTCGCGCCGCCGCTCATCGGCCCGGCGCTGGTCCTCCACCGAAACACCAATCAGCACGTTGGGTAAGGGCCACCCATGGACCTCGCGCGCGCCACCGCTGAAGCCGTACCAACTGGCATAGATTTGCGCGAGCAAGTTCGGCTGCCAAATAAATCGGCGCATGCGGTCGGCGCGCTTGGTGAGGATCTGGAAATCGTGCTGGTGCGCGATGGCCATCACCGTGAACACGTCGAGGATGTCCTCCACCCGCACCGCCGGGTGAAACAGGTCCGACATGGAATTCACGAAGATGGAGCGCGGCTTCTTCCAGTCGAGCGGCTTGAACAGCGCCGGGCGGTGCACGGAGACCTTGCCCGTCCACACCGGCCCGGCGGCGCTGGGCTTGGTGGTGCCGGCATAGGCGGCTTGCCCCATGGCCCCCAGCCGCGCCGCCATGCGCATGGCATAGCAGTTGGTGCAGCCGGGCGAGACGAGCGAGCAGCCGACGACGGGGTTCCACGTGGCGTCGGTCCACTCGATGGCGGATTTGTCAGCCATCACCCCACCTCAGAACGGAATTTCGTCGTCCACCCCGCCGGGCGGTGGGCTGGAGGTGTCGCGGGTGCGGGTGGTGCCGTAGTCGTCGGGGTCGGGCGCCGGCGCGCGCTCGGCGCGATCGAGGATCGTCAG
>JAYSCE010000347.1:0-5022 GCA_041915035.1 Xanthobacter sp. | reverse complement strand
GTCGACAGGGGTCGGCAGAAAGCCGCTCTCATCGACCGTGTTGTCGATGATGGCGATGCGCTGGCGGTCGGGCACGTACGAATCGGCGAGGCCCTGCGCAAGCTGTCCAGCAAGGCGGTCGCCCAGCACCAGCACGAACTGGCTCGGCGGCACGCGCTTGCCCTGGCTCGCAGCGTCGGCGGAGCCATAGACCACGCCGGTCGGCTCGGCCGGCGCCTGGGGCTTGGCCTGCTGGGGCGGTGGCAGGAGATCAGGTTGGGGCTGGAACGGCCACCAGCCTGAATTCTGCGGGGGGCGTTGTTGCTGCGGGCGCTGCTGGGGCTGCGGATTGCCGCGCGGGACGTTGGCCGGGGGGCGCAGGAAAAAGAAGAAATCGTTCTGCGCAAAGGCCGGGCGGCAAGCATCGGCGCCGAGAAGCACGCCGGTGAGGAGCGCGAGAACCAGGAGTGCGAACGGGTTCGTCCGCCCGCGGACGTGTCCGCGTTGCCGGCCCGGTCTGGGCTGGGAAGCATGTGTTTCCGCTGCGCGCCACATGCCCTAGCAATGGACCAGGCCGGCGGCTCAATCAAGGCGTCCGCAGATCGGCCACTCTTCGGCGAATGTCCGGGGCGGCTCGCCACAGGTCCTTCGACCAAGGCGCTTGGCAGAAGGGAATCTTCGGCGACGGTGCGAATTGCTCTGCGCGCAAGGCGAATGAGCGGCGGTAAAATAAAAAAGGCCGCCAAAGGCGGCCTTTCGGGAGAGCGGAGCGCCGACGCTCAGTTCAGCTTGGCCTTGACCTCGCCGATGGCGTTCGAGATCAGGCGGTCGGACACGTCGCCCGTCGCGGCGCGGCCGAGCAGGACCTCGGCGGCCTTGGCGGCGGCTTCGGCGGCGATGGCCTTCACGTCGGCCACGGCCTGATGCTCCGCCTGGGCGATCTTGTCCTCGGCCATCTTGGTGCGCCGGGACACGAAGTCCTCAAGCTTGGCCTTCGCTTCGGCTGCGAGACGCTCGGCCTCCGCCTTGGCGGCGGTGACGATGGACTCCGCCTCGGCCTCGGCCTCGCGCTGCTTGCGCTTGAACTCGGCCACCAGCTTCTGCGCCTCTTCCTTCAGCCGGCGGGCTTCTTCCAGCTCGGCAGAGATGCGCTGGCCGCGGCTGTCGAGCGCGGAAGCGATGGCGCGGTGGGCGCCGGCATAGATCAGGATGCCGACGAAGACCACGAAGGCGATGGCGACCCAAAGTTCAGCCAGTGACATCTCGTTCATAACGTCGTCCTCGGGTCCGTCTGCGACCGCCCGGTCCGGGCCTGCGCGACGTTGAAACGTCAGGGTCTTGTCAAGAACGCAAACCAGTCGGCGCGTTCGGAATTCCGGGCCCGGCGACCTTTAAGGCACGCGGGCAGCACGACCGTCAGGCCGCGTCCTTCTTGGCGAGGGCGCTGTCGACGGCCTGTTCCACCTCGTGCTGAGCAGGGCTCGTGCCGATGAGGGTGGAGACGATGGCGCCAGTGGCGTCCACGGCGATGCCCTTCACATGCGTCAGGGCTTCGGTCTTGGTGGAGGTGATGCGCTCTTCGGCCGCCGCAAGCTTGGTGGCGAGTTCCGCCTCAAGCGACTTGCGGTTGGCGTCCTGCTCGGCGTTGAGACGATTGCGCGTCTCACCAGCGATGGAATTGGCCTTGGCGCGGGCCTCGTTCAGGGCCTTCTCGTAGGCCGCTTGCGCGGCCTCGCTGTCGGCCTTGTGCTTCGCCGCCTCTTCGAGATCGTCGGCGATGCGGTCGTGGCGCTCTTCCAGGATGCGGCCGATGCGCGGAAGGGCGATGCGGCTCATCAGGAAATAGAGCAGGCCGAAGCTCAGGGCGAGCCACAGCAGCTGCGAGGCGAAGGTAGTGCCGTCGAAGGGCGGGAAATGGCTTTTGCTGCCATGCTCGGCCCCGCCACCATGGCCCGCATCCGCGTGCCCCGCTCCGGGGACTGCGGCGGCAGGCTCGTGGGTCCCGTGCCCGGCAGCGCCGGTGGGCGGAGCCGCCTGCGCGACCGTCGCCGGCTTGCCGGCTGGATCGCTCGCCGCCGAGACAGAAGCGCCCATCAGGACCGCACCCGCAAACGCCAGCGCGACAGTCACTTTCCACGACTTCATCATGGCTTGCCCGCCTTCGCACCTGTCAAGACAAGGGTGTCTCAAGCACAGGTTGTCAATCACTGCGCCCGGGCGCCAGGCGCCCGGGATGCCTCTGTCGTCGCGACCTGAAATCAGGCCACGAACAGCAGGACGAGGGCGACGACGAGCGAGAAGATGCCGAGACCTTCCGCGAGCGCCGCGCCGATGAACGCGCGGGCGAACTGGCCGTCGGCGGCCGACGGGTTGCGCAGGGCGCCGGAGAGGAAGTTGCCGAAGATGTTACCAACGCCGACGCCGGCGAGACCCATGCCGAGGCAGGCGAGACCGGCACCAATGAACTTACCAGCTGCGGGATCCATGGACTGCTCCTTCAAAAACTCGAGTGTTGGGGAAACCGGTGGAACGGCGAGGCGACGTCCGGATCAGTGGCCCGGGTGGATCGCGTCGTTGAGGTAGATCGAGGTGAGCACCGCGAACACGTAGGCCTGCAGCACCGCCACCAGAAGCTCCAGCGCGGTGAGCGCCACGATCATCAGGAAGGGCAGCGTCGCGCCGAACCAGCCGGCGACACCGGCCGAGGCGAGGCCCACCACGAAGAAGGCGAACACCTTCAGCGCGATGTGGCCGGCCAGCATGTTGGCGAACAGACGCAGCGACAGGCTGATGGGGCGGGAGAGGAACGAGACGACCTCGATCACCACCAGGAAGGGAAGCAGGAAGCCGGGGACGCCCGACGGCACGAACAGGTGCAGGAAGTGGGTGCCGTGCTTCCAGAAGCCGTAGATGATCACGGTGCCGATCACCAGCAGCGCCAGGGCGGCGGTGACGATCAGGTGGGCCGTGACGGTGAAGGTGTAGGGAATGAGGCCCACAACGTTCGCCACCAGGACGAACATGAACAGCGAAAACACCAGGGGGAAGAACACCATGCCCTGGTTGCCGGCGCTATCGCGTACCATCTTAGCGATGAATTCGTAGCTCATCTCCGCCGCCGACTGCGCCCGGCCCGGCACCAGGGTGCGGCCGCGGGTGGCGTAGGTGAGGAAGAAGAAGATGATCGCTACGATGCCGAACATGAAGACGGCGGCGTTCGTGAACGAGAATTGCACGCTGCTGAGATTCAGCAGCTCGACATAGCGCTTGATCTCGAACTGGTGGATCGGATCGACGGTCATCCGAACGCGCCCCCTGCCATCGCGGCCTCGGCCGCTGAACCCAAGATCACGGCCGAAGCCGCCAAATGTATCAACAGGCCCGAATCCGTCGCCGGACCCGCCCCAATGACCCGAGCGGCTCGCACCGCCCCGAAATTCCCTGTCCCGCCGCACCCTTGCCCAATCCGCAGGCGGCGCTCGTCAGGACTTGCCGGGGCCGACCTTCCGGCCTTCGCCGGACGCCCTCAGCATATTCACCACGCCTGCGGCGAAGCCGATCAGCGTGAACACGATCAGCCCCCAGGGCGTGATCGAGAAAAAGCGGTCGATCCCGTAGCCGATGAGAGACCCCACCAGAACGCCCGACACAAATTCGGCACCCAGCCGGAAGGCAAGCGCGACGCCCGACTTGGACGAGGTATCCTGCTCTTTCGGAGCCGGGACCTCGGCTTTGGCGCGGACGTGGCCCAACGAGGTGTTGAGCTGCTCAAGCCTTGCGGAGAGCTCGGTATCGGTGGGCCGGGAGCCTGCCGCCCCGTCCGGTCCGCTTTTGCCTCCTGTGGAGGTATTGTCAGGTCCGGACATGGCGCAAGTTCCTGGCTCCGGTGGAGGACAGCAGCCCTCCCCCTCGAACCGCGGCGCACCATAGTTGCGTCAAAATTGAGTGTCAAGGCGGCCGCAGTAGGTATCAAGTTTTTGAAAATAAAAGAGAAAAATGTGGCTGCGACATCGTGCTTCGCCGCGCCGTCGCTGCCGCAGTGGCAAGCGTGGGCTGGCATCCTTCCGCACGGTCGAGTCCGCCGCACGGGAAAGGCCCCGTTCAAGCATGGTCCGAGCGGCTAAACCGCCTCCCGCAAGCGCTCGGCGCTCTGCAGATCCACCGACACCAGACGGGAGATTCCCCGCTCCGCCATGGTGACGCCGAAGAGGCGATTCTGGTGGGCCATGGTGATCGGATTGTGCGTGATGGTGAGAAAACGCGTGTCGGTGAGACGCGTCATTTCCTCCAGAAGGGTGCAGAATCGCTCCACGTTGGCGTCATCGAGCGGCGCGTCCACCTCGTCCAGCACGCAGATGGGGGCAGGATTCGTCAGGAAGACCGCGAAGATGAGCGCCATGGCGGTCAGCGCCTGCTCGCCACCAGACAGCAGCATCAGTGTCTGCGGCTTCTTGCCCGGAGGCTTGGCGATGATGTCGAGGCCAGCCTCAAGCGGATCGTCCGCATCGGTGAGTACCAGTTGCGCCTCGCCGCCGCCGAACAGCGTGTCGAAGAGCTTACGGAAATGGCCGTCCACAACGGCGAAGGAGGCCTGAAGCCGTTCGCGCGCCTCGCGGTTGAGGCTCTGGATGGCAGCGCGCAGACGGCGGATGGCCTCGTTGAGGTCGTCGCGCTCGGTTGTGAGCTTGGTGTGCTGGGCCTCGGCCTCCTCCAGCTCCACGTCGGCGCGCAGATTCACGGCGCCGAGCCGTTCCCGGTCGCGCTTCGCCCGTTCCAGCGTCGCCTCGATGGCCGCGACGTGGGGGGGAGGGGACGAATCGGTGAGGCCGGCCTGCTCGCGGGCGAGGTCCGGCGGGCCGTCGAGAATGTCGGCGATCTCGCGCTGGAGGTCGTCGCGGCGCTGGCGGGCGCCCTCCAGCCGGGCGTCGGCGCGGGCGGCCTCGGCGCGGGCACCGGACATGGCCTCCAGCGCGTCGCGGGCGGCGTGGTCCGCCGCAGCCAGCGCCTCCTCGCCCTCGGCGAGACGGTCTGCGGCCTCGCGGC
>JAYSCE010000346.1:0-5040 GCA_041915035.1 Xanthobacter sp. | reverse complement strand
AGGCGAAGCCAATGCTCTTCGAGCACCTTGAGACTGCCGCGCAGCTTTATGGCCGGTTTCTCAACGCAGTGCCATGACAAGACACCGCACAGGATCGACAGCGGCACCGCGAAGAGCAGGTTCAGATACCAGACGCGGGTGAACGGCAGCACGTCCGCAACGAACTGCTGGATGACGTAGCCGTAGAGATAGATGCCATAGGAATAGTCGCTGAGCCCGACGAACGCGCGGCGCTTGGGATTGCACAGGCCGAGAAAGATCGTCGCGTAGGCCGCGAAGATGATGCCGACATAATGCCCGAGCGGGATGAACGTCGTGAAAAGAACGGCGAGAACGATGGCGGGGACGAAGAGGCGCCAGTCCCAGGAATGTCATCCTTGTAGAGAAACAGCGCAACGCCGAGCAGGAAGCACACGATCAGCTCGCGGCCCGAAACATGCCCGACCAGAGGACCAAAGGGGTTCGCCCCGGCCATCGCCGGGCGGATCACTTCCGCGAACACGCAATAGAACAGGAGCAGGCCCAGCGCCGGAAACACGAGGATGCGCCGCCGCTTCACCCCGAGCACGATCAGGATCGAGATCGAGACGTAGCACAGCAATTCCCACGGCACGGTCCAGAGCTGCCAGTTCACGATCAGCGGCTTCGGATTGTTCACGAAAACGCCGGGCAGGTAATAGGTGATGTGGCCGGTGGCGTTCACGAGATAACGGAAGAACAGCGGATCGGTGAAGTATTCCCTCAGGGGCAGGATGGTCACCAGCGGCCCGACGATGAAGGCCGAAAGGATGACCTCCACCACCAGAGCCGGATAAATGCGAATGAACCGCAGGCCGGCAAACATGACGAGGGTCTTGGAGCGGAACATGCTTCCGGAAACGAGAAAGCCGCTCAGAATGAAGAACGCGGGAAGGACAAGCTGGAAATAGGGCGCGAACGGGCCGTTGAAGAACTCTTCTCCGAACGCCTCGCCCTGGGCGATCGTGGCGGCGTGGGGCACCAGCACCGAGAGCGCCAGGATCAGTCGCATGAAATCGAAGCCGGAGGGCCTGAAATCGTCCAGCTCGAGTTTGGCACCAAGCGAAAGTGGACGTGATGAACCGACCATTGAAATCCCGCCCCCGGGTTGCGCCATTCTCTGCCCGTTCAACACTGCCGCCGGCCAGCAGCCCGCTGCCTTGCCGATCACGTGACGGGCTTTTTCCCAGCATTTCAGCCGTGTTTATCGCCTTCATGAATAGCAGGTCGCCGGATGGCGCGGAAGCCAGCGCAGCAAATTTGTGGGCGCTGCAGCAAAAGCATCTTCGGCATCTTCTGCCGCATGGAAACGCCACCTTAACCCATTGCCGCCATTCTCAGGCTCGTGAGTAAGCGTTGCGTAGGGTTGCGTCATGCGTAGTGTGGCCAAGGGGGCGGCCGGGCGGACGGCGCGTCAATGTCGTCCGGAGTATCCCGCAATCGCCCCCTTGGCGGCCCCGCCGGCCGCGACAGAGGGAGCAACGCGGGACCGCACTCTCCCCCTCAATGAAATCCTCATCGGTGACACCATCGCCCGTATGGCGGCCCTGCCCGCCGGATCGGTGGATCTCGTCTTTGCCGATCCGCCCTACAACCTCCAGCTCGGCGGCGAGCTGAAGCGGCCGGACGAAAGCCGCGTGGACGCGGTGGACGACCACTGGGACCAGTTCGAGAGCTTCGCGGCCTATGATGCCTTCACCCGCGCCTGGCTCCTCGCCGCGCGGCGGGCGCTGAAGCCCAATGGCACGATGTTCGTCATCGGCTCCTATCACAACATCTTCCGCGTCGGCGCGCTGATGCAGGATCTGGGCTTCTGGATCCTCAACGACATCGTATGGCGCAAGGCGAACCCCATGCCCAATTTCCGGGGCAGGCGCTTCACCAATGCGCACGAGACCTTGATCTGGGCCGCCCGCAGCGCGGAGTCGAAATACACCTTCAATTACGAGGCGCTCAAAGCCGGCAACGAGGACGTGCAGGTGCGCTCCGACTGGCTCTTCCCGCTCTGCACCGGGCAGGAGCGGCTGAAGGACGAGAAGGGCCGCAAGCTCCACCCCACCCAGAAGCCCGAGGCGCTGCTCGCCCGCGTGCTGCTCTCCTCCACCAAGCCGGGCGACGTGGTGCTTGATCCCTTCTTCGGCTCCGGCACGACGGGCGCGGTGGCGAAGCGGCTGCGACGCTCCTTCATCGGCATCGAGCGCGAGGAGACCTATGCCGAGGCGGCGCGCGCCCGCATCGCCGCCGTGGAGCCGCTGGCGGAAGAGACGCTGGTCGCCCCGCCGAGCGCGCGGGAAGCGCCGCGCGTCGCCTTCTCGGCGCTGGTCGAGCGCGGCCTCGTCACGCCCGGCGCGGAACTCACCGACGCCAAGGGCCGCTTCCGCGCCGTGGTGCGGGCGGATGGCACCATTTCGCTGGCCGACAGCCCGAACGTGGGCTCCATCCACCGCGTCGGCGCCCTCGCCCAGGGGGCAGAGGCCTGCAACGGCTGGACCTTCTGGCACGTGGAAGAGGAAGGCCGCCGCCACCCCATCGACATCCTGCGGGCACGCCTGCGCGCAGAGATGGGCATCGCCGCCGAGTAAGCCTTTTACACTCGGTCTCGGTCTTCGACCGATACCGAGTGGGTTACGCTCAAGCGCCGCGCGGGCTTCGGTTTATTCCACGCCCCCATGCGCGAGCACCTTGCGCATGACCGAGGGCAGCGCCTCCGCATCGAACCGGTCCGGCGTCACCCAGCGGTGAGCCTCCGGGGCAGGCGCCGTGGCGGGGAGGTCGGCGCGCAGCACCTTCAGCGTCAGCGCGAAA
Organism: Xanthobacter sp.; assembly: GCA_041915035.1. Classification (GTDB taxonomy): domain Bacteria; phylum Pseudomonadota; class Alphaproteobacteria; order Rhizobiales; family Xanthobacteraceae; genus Xanthobacter. The sequence continues at coordinate 2,217 of JAYSCE010000346.1, read as the reverse complement.
TGGGTGAAGACGTGCTCCACCGCGCCGGGCAAAGGACGCCAGCGGGCCTTGAGCGGCGCGTGGGCCTCGGGCGCCTCCGGCTTCGGCCCCCACGGGGTGGAGGGCACTTCCGTCATCTTCGCCAGAAGCCCCTTGTCCGGCCGGGTGCGCAGCAGCACCGCGCCATCGGCGCGCACGGCGAGGAAGGCGACGCCCTCCCGCCTGGGCTTGTCGCCCTTGGGCGCCTTCACCGGATAGAGCGCGGCATCTCCCGCCGCCCGCGCTTCGCACGGCTCCATCCACGGGCAGAGCGAGCAGGCGGGCGAACGCGGCGTGCAGATGGTGGCCCCGAGGTCCATCATCGCCTGCGCGAAATCGCCGGGGCGCTGCGCAGGCGTCAGCGCGGCCGCCAGCGCCTTGATGCGCGGCTTGGCGCCGGGCAGCGGCTCGGCCACCCGATAAAGCCTTGAGACGACGCGCTCGATATTGCCGTCCACCGGGCTCGCCTTGAGGTCGAATGCGATGGAAGCGATGGCCGCCGCCGTATAGGGGCCGATGCCGGGCAAGGCGAGGAGGGCCGCTTCGTCGTTAGGGAAGCGCCCGCCATGGCGCGCCACCACCGCCTGCGCGCAGGCGTGGAGATTGCGGGCGCGGGCGTAATAGCCGAGCCCGGCCCAGGCCGAGAGCACCTCCTCCAGCGGCGCGGCGGCGAGGTGGGAGACGGTGGGCCAGCGGGCGAGGAAGCCGGTGAAATATGGCCCCACCGCCTTCACCGTGGTCTGCTGGAGCATGATCTCGGAGAGGAAGACGTGGTAGGGGTCCGCCGTCCGGCCCGGCTCGGCGCGCCAGGGCAGGCGGCGGCGGTGGCGGTCGTACCAGTCGAGGAGCGCGGCGGGGACAGGCGTGCCGGGTTTGGCGCCGGGTTTTCCGGCACCGCTTGCGGCCGTACGAGCGGCGGGGGAGGATGTCATGCGGCCAAGGTGGCCGCGCCCGCGTGCCGGGGCAAGAGCCTCGTCCACCCCTCTTTCCTTCGTGTGCCGGAAACGCCTTGAACACCTCGAACTTCACCCGTCGCCACCGTGGCCCGCGCCCCCTCGCCGATTTCGTTGCGCCGGGGATCAGCGACCTGTGCGGCCGCGCCGGCTTCTCGGTGGTGGAGGTGGTGACCCACTGGGACGAGATCGTCGGCCCCGACCTCGCGCCGCGCTGCATCCCCCTCAAGCTGCAATGGCCGCGGGAGGAGGGGGCGGCGGCGACTCTCGTCGTGCGGGTGGAGGGCGCCTATGCCATCGAGCTGCAATATGCCGCCGGCATCGTGGTGGAGCGAATCAACGCCTATTTCGGCTGGCGCTGCGTCGGCCGCCTGATGCTTCGGCAGGGCCCGGTACCCCAACGCCACGCGCCGCCCCCGGTGCCGCCGAAGCCCGACAAGGCGACCATCGCCGCCGTGCGCCACGAGATCGGCGCGTTCGAGGACGAGGCGCTGGCCGAGTCGCTTGCAAAGCTCGGTGCGCTGGTGCGGCGCGAGCGGCGCGGCGGCTAGGGCGCGGATGCCAGACGGCCGGCGTTCACCCGTCCGTTATCGGCGCGGGAAGGCGCGGGCCTTTCCCGCCATAAGGGCGACATGATAGAGCCCCAAGGCTTTTGCGCAGGATCGGCGTCGCCGCGCCGGACCTGACCCCGTTTCCCGTCCTGATGCCCCTACGGAACCGGCGATGCGGCCAAGACCGGGAAAGCCCGGTCGCCAGCCGCCGGACCATTCGGAGATGTCCATGATTGTCGATCGCCGCCGTTTCCTGGTAGGAGCAGGCCTCGCCGCGCTGGCGGCTGGTCTCGGCCTGCCGCTCTCCTTCGATCCGGCCGCGGCCCAGACGGTGGAGCAGGCCAAGCTGATCGCGCCCGCCGCGAGCCCCCTGCCGGAGAAGGCGCTGGGCAGCGCCACGGCGCCGGTCACCGTCATCGAATATGCCTCGATGACCTGCAGCCACTGCGCCGCCTTCCACACCGGCACCTTCCCCGAGCTGAAGAAGAAGTACATCGACACCGGCAAGGTGCGCTTCATCTTCCGCGAATTCCCGTTCGAGCCGGTGGCCACCGCCGCCTTCATGCTTGCCCGCTGCGTGCCCGAGGACAAATATTTCCCCATGGTCTCGACCCTGTTCGAGACGCAGAAGACCTGGGCCTACAGCACCGACCCCGCCGCCGCAACCCTGCTGCGCCGCGGAATCGGCACCGATC
>JAYSCE010000345.1:0-5046 GCA_041915035.1 Xanthobacter sp. | reverse complement strand
CCGGCCACGCCGACTTCGGCGGCGAGGTGGAGCGCATCCTGAACATGGTGGACGGTGCCATCGTGCTCGTGGACGCCGCGGAAGGCCCCATGCCTCAGACCAAGTTCGTGGTCGGCAAGGCCCTGAAGATCGGCCTCAAGCCCATCGTGGCCATCAACAAGGTTGACCGCTCCGACGCGCGTCCGACCGAGGTCATCAACGAGGTGTTCGACCTGTTCGCGGCGCTCGACGCCACCGATGAGCAGCTCGACTTCCCGATCCTCTATGGTTCCGGCCGCAGCGGCTGGATGGCCGACAGCCCGGAAGGCCCCATGGATCAGGGCATGGCCCCCCTGTTCGATCTCGTGCTGCGCCACGTGCCTGAGCCGACCGTCGACGACGGCCCGTTCCGCATGATCGGCACCCTGCTCGAGGCCAACCCCTTCCTCGGCCGCATGATCACGGGCCGCATCACCTCCGGCTCCATCAAGCCGAACCAGGCCATCAAGGTGCTGGCGCAGGACGGCTCGCTGGTGGAGCAGGGCCGCGTCTCCAAGATCCTCGCCTTCCGTGGCATCGAGCGCCAGCCCATCGAGGAAGGCGTGCAGGGCGACATCGTCGCCATCGCCGGCCTGTCCAAGGGCACGGTGGCCGACACCTTCTGCGCGCTCGAAGTGACCGAGGCGATGGAGGCCCAGCCCATCGACCCGCCCACCGTCACCATGTCGTTCATCGTGAACGATTCGCCCCTCGCCGGCACCGAGGGCGACAAGGTGACCAGCCGCGTCATCCGCGACCGCCTGTTCCGCGAGGCGGAGGGCAATGTGGCCCTGAAGATCGAGGAATCCACCGAGAAGGATTCCTTCTTCGTGTCGGGCCGCGGCGAACTCCAGCTGGCGGTGCTCATCGAGACCATGCGCCGCGAGGGCTTCGAGCTCGCCGTGTCGCGTCCCCGCGTGGTGTTCAAGAAGGACGAGGCCACCGGCCAGACCCTTGAGCCCATCGAGGAAGTGCTGATCGACGTGGACGAGGAATATTCCGGCACCGTCGTCCAGAAGATGAGCGAGCGCCGCGCCGAGATGATCGAGATGCGCCCCTCCGGCGGCAATCGCCAGCGCCTCGTCTTCTACGCCCCCACCCGCGGCCTCATCGGCTACCAGTCGGAGCTGCTCACCGACACCCGCGGCACGGCCATCATGAACCGGCTGTTCCACGAATATGCGCCCTATCGCGGCGAGATCGCCGGCCGCACCAACGGCGTGCTCATCGCGAACGCGGCGGGCGAGGCGGTGGCCTACGCCCTGTGGAACCTCGAGGATCGCGGCCCGATGATGATCGAGCCCGGCTGGAAGGTGTACCAGGGCATGCTCATCGGCGTGCACAACCGGGACAATGACCTGGAAGTGAACGTGCTGAAGGGCAAACAGCTCACCAACATCCGCACCACCTCGAAGGACGAGGCCGTGCGCCTCACCCCGCCGATCCGCATGACGCTGGAGCGCGCGCTGGCGTGGATCCAGGACGACGAGCTGGTGGAGGTGACGCCCAAGTCCATCCGCCTGCGCAAGCGCCTGCTGGACCCCAACGACCGCAAGCGCGAGGAGCGCAAGAAGGAAAGCGAGATGGCCTGAGGGCTGTCTGCTCTAGGTGTTTGAAGAGGGCAGCGGTTCCGACCGCTGCCCTTTTTGTTTGGGTTGTCGGCTGCCGTCTCGCGCGCGGGGGAGGCTCCCGCCGGCCCTATCCCTCCGCCACCTCCACCACCCGCCCCGCAATCGCCAGGCAGCTCGTCAGCCCCGGCGATTCGATGCCGAATAGGTTCACCAGCCCCGGCACGCCGTGAATCGCCGGCCCCTGGATGACGAAATCGGGCGCGCGCCCGTCCACGCCGGGGATCTTCGGCCGGATGCCGGAATAGCCGGGTGCCAGATCCTCCTCGCGCACATCCGGCCAATAGCGGCGGATGGAGGCCATCATGGCGGCCTTGCGGGCGGGATCGACCACGCAGTCCCGCGTGCTCACCCACTCCACATCCGGCCCGAAGCGGCCCTGCCCGGCGAGGTCAAGGGTGAGGTGCGTACCGAGGCCGCCCACCTCCGGCACCGGATAGATCAAGCGGGAGAAGGGCACTTTCCGAAGGCAGGAGAAATAGTTGCCCTTGGCCATGGTCTCCTGCGGCACCAGATTGGCGGGCATGCCGGAGATGGCCCGGGCGAGGGCAGGGGCATCGAGCCCGGCGGAATTGATGAACAGCCGGCAGGCGAGCGTCATGGGCTCCGGTCCGCCGGTGGTCAGAACGATGCCGTCCGCCCCCGTCTCTGCGGCCACGATGGGGGAGGAGAGGGCGAGCATCCCGCCGGCCGCCTCCATATTCCCCAGCAACGCCAGCATCAGGCCGTGGGAATCGACGATGCCGGTAGAGGGCGAGTGCAGCGCCGCGTGGGCCGAGAGCGCCGGCTCCAGCGCCTGCGCTTCCGCGCCGCTCAGCATCGTCAGGTCATCGACGCCGTTGGCCGCCCCTGTCTTGGCCAGCTTTTCGAGATAAGCGACCTCCTCCGGCGTCGCGGCGACGATGAGCTTGCCGATGCGCCTGTGCCCCACTCCGTGGCTCTCGCAGAAGGCGTAGAGCATCTCTCTGCCGCGCACGCACAGCTCGGCCTTCAAGCTGCCCGGCTCGTAATAGATCCCGGCATGGATTACCTCCGAGTTACGCGAGGAGGTGCCCGTGCCGATGGCGTCCGCCGCTTCCACCAGCACGACTTCCCGTCCCGCCAGCGCCAGCGCGCGGGCGATGGCGAGCCCCACCACGCCCGCGCCCGCGACGATGCAGTCCACCCGATCCATGCCGCTCTTCCCGTGATCCGCGGCGGGTACCATAGCGCAGGCGCGGGCCGCGCAAAGCATCTCCCTGGAAGTGCTCCGGCCAGCAACTAGTTGCTATCGGCAGGAGGGGCCGCGATGTCCAATCGGGGCCATGATGACGTCTGACCCCGCACCCCTTCCCCTTGACGTCGAGGAAATCCGCCTCGACCGGGACCGGCGCCGCCTGACCCTTGCCTATGGCGGGACGCGGGCGGAATTCTCGGCCGAGCGCCTGCGCTCCGCCTGCCGCTGCGCCGCCTGCACGGCGGACCGCGCCCGCGACCGTTTTCCCGCCGCCTTTCCCGGCGTCGCCCTCACCGGCGTGGAGCCGTTCGGCGCGCACGGCCTGAACCTCACCTTTTCCGACGGCCACAAGCGCGGGGTCTACCCCTTCGCCTATCTCGCGGCGCTGGCCGCGGAGGCCGCAACCGACCTTCCGGAGATGAACCCATGAGCGCGTTCGACAGCGAGATGAAGACCGAGATCGTCGAGACCGACATCCTCGTCATCGGCGGCGGCACCGGCGGGCCCATGGCCGCCATCAAGGCCAAGGAGAAGAATCCGGGCCTCAAGGTGGTCCTCATGGAGAAGGCCAATGTGAAGCGCTCCGGCGCGGTCTCCATGGGCATGGACGGGCTGAACAACGCCGTCATCCCCGGCTACGCCACCCCCGAGCAGTATGTGAAGGAAATCACCGTCGCCAACGACGGCATCGTCCACCAGAAGGCGGTGATGGCCTATGCGACGGGTTCCTACCCGATGATCCAGTATCTGGATTCTATCGGCGTGAAGTTCGAGAAGGACGGCTCCGGCGAATACAACGTCCGCAAGGTCCACCACATGGGCACCTATGTGCTGCCCATGCCGGAAGGCCACCACGTCAAGAAGGCGCTCTACCGCCAGCTGCGCAAGCATCAGGTGCTGGTGACCAACCGCTACATGGCCACCCGCCTGCTCACCGGCACCGACGGCCGCATCGCCGGTGCCATCGGCGTCAATACCCGCACGGGCGAGTTCCTGGTAATCCGCGCCAAGGCGGTGGTGCTGGCCTGCGGCGCCGCCGGCCGCCTCGGCCTGCCGGCCTCCGGCTATCTTTTTGGCACCTACGAGAACCCGGCGAACTGCGGCGACGGCTATGCCATGGCCTATCATGCCGGCGCGGGCCTCGCGAACCTCGAATGCTACCAGATCAACCCGCTCATCAAGGACTATAACGGCCCGGCCTGCGCCTACGTCACCGGCCCGTTCGGCGGCTACACCGCCAACAACAAGGGCGAGCGCTTCATCGAGTGCGACTACTGGTCGGGCCAGATGATGAAGGAATTCTACGGCGAGCTGCTGAGCGGCAACGGTCCGGTCTTCCTCAACATGACCCACCTCGCCGAGGAGACGATCTCCGAGATCGAGACCATCCTGCACTCCAACGAGCGGCCTTCGCGCGGACGGTTCCACGAGAACCGGGGTACGAATTACCGCCAGAACATGGTGGAGATGCACATCTCCGAGATCGGCTTCTGCTCCGGCCACTCCGCCTCGGGCGTGTGGGTGGATGAGAACGCCCGGACCACCGTGCCCGGCCTCTACGCCGCCGGCGACATGGCGAGCGTGCCGCACAATTACATGCTCGGCGCCTTCGTGAATGGCGGCATCGCGGGCGAAGACGCGGCCGATTACTGCGCCTCCACCGATCTGCCCGCCTATGACGCCGCCGACATCGCCCGCGAGCAGGCCCGCGTGATGGCGCCCACCCGCCGCGACGACGGCCTCACCCCCTTCGAGATGGAGTACAAGGCCCGCCGCCTCGTGAACGACTATCTTCAGCCGCCGAAGGTGACCGCCAAGTACAAGATCGGCCAGGCCCGCCTCGCCGAGGTGCGCGACGATCTTTCTGCGCTGTGCGTGAAGGATCCGCATGAATTGATGCGGGCGCTGGAGCTACAGTCCATCCTCGATTGCGCCGACATGGCCGCCGCCGCCTCGCTCTATCGCACCGAGAGCCGCTGGGGTCTCTACCACTGGCGCGTCGATCACCCGGCCACCGACAACGAGAACTGGTTCTGCCACACCCTCCTCTACAAGGACGAGATGGGCCGCATGGCGCACAAGAAGCGCGCGGTGGACCCCTATGTCGTCGAGATCGATGAGGACGAGATGGGCGCCTACCACCAGCTGCGCACGCCGGCCATCGCGGCCGAGTGAGCCTCACCC
>JAYSCE010000344.1:2941-5051 GCA_041915035.1 Xanthobacter sp. | reverse complement strand
CGTCATCCGCGCAATTGCGCCCATAGCAGCCTGCCGCCTCGAAGCGGATGATCTCGATGTCCTCTTCCGGCAGGCCCAGAAGGACCGAGATGTCGGTGCGCAGCGGATAGGGGTTCTGCGTGCCGGCCCAGACGGTCGCGCGGTCCTCCTGCACGTCGGCGACGGCGCAGGAGGGGCCGATGGAGGCATGCATCTGGTAGGGCCAGACATAGGTCGCCTCGATCACCTGCGCGGCCTCGGCACGGGCCGCATCGACGCTACCCTGCTCGTGGAGAAGCCGCGTCTTGGCCGCCTCGGCCCCGCGCAGGGCCTCCTCGGTGCGGGAGAGATCGGGCAGGGCAGGGGTGTCGCGCCATTCGGTCTTGAGGACGCGGGCGGCCTCGGCCGCCTGTTCCTCGCGCTCGGCGACGACACCGATGAAGTCCCCCATGGTGACGACCGCCACCACGCCCGGAATGTGCGCCACCGAGTGCTCGTCTACCCGGATCAGGCTCTTTCCCACGAACGGGCCGGCATCGATGCCCGCATAGGGCGGTCGCACCACGCGGCCGTGCAGCATGGCCGGCACGCGCACGTCGTGGACATAGGCGAAGGTGCCCGTCGCCTTGGCGGGAATGTCCACACGCGGCACGCGGCGGCCGACGATGCGGTGTTCGTGCGCCGGCTTCACCGCCGTTTCCTGATGCAGCATCAGCCGGTCGGCGCGGCCCTTGAGCAGGTCGGCGTAGGCGAGGCCGGTGTTGCGCCCATCCTTCGGGCGGACGATGCCCTCCTCCACCTCCAGCTCATCGGCAGGAATGCCCAGCGCCTTGGCCGCAAGCCCCACCAGATGGGCGCGAGCCTGCGCCGCCGCATGGCGCAGAGGGCGGGCGGAGACCTGGATGGAATCGGAGGCAATGGTAGCCCCCTGGTTCGGTGCCACGCCGGTGTGCCCCAGCACCATGGTGACGCGATCGAGCGCCACATCCAGTTCCTCGGCGACAATCTGGGCCAGCGCCGTGCGGATACCGGTGCCAAGGTCCACATGACCGTTGAAGGCGGTGACGGCGCCCTGATCGTCCACCAGCAGGAACAGGTCGAGGGCGCCATCCTTGGGCGGCGCGCTGTGGACGAGGCCGAAGACCATCTGCGCCGGACGCAGGATGGCGAGATTGCCGGAGGCGGCGAGCAAAGCGGAAGGATCAGGACGCGGCTCGCTCACGGCTGCGCCTCCGCTTCACCGGCACCGGCCGCCGCCCGCAGCACCGCGCGCAGGATCTCCACATGGGTCCCGCAGCGGCACAGATTGTAGCGCAGCGCCGCGCGGGCCTCGGCCTCGGTGGGGGAGGGGTTGCGGGCGAGGAAGGCGACGGTGGTCATGATCATGCCGTTGAGACAATAGCCGCACTGGGCCGCCTGCTCGGCGATGAAGGCGGCCTGCACCGGGTGCAGCGTGCCGTGCGAGGCGAGCCCCTCCAGCGTCGTCACCGCGCGCCCTTCGGCGGTGCCCAGCGTGGTGACGCAGGAGCGAGTCGCCTTTCCGTCCATCAGCACCGTGCAGGCTCCGCACTCCCCGAGGCCGCATCCGAACTTGGGGCCGTTCAGCCCAAGGTCGTTGCGCAGCACGTAGATCAGCGGCGTCTCGCGCGGTAGCGCGAAGGCGTGGGTTTCGCCGTTGACCTGGAGTAGGATGGGGGCGGACATCTCTAGGGGACCGCTCAGCCTTTGCCGCAGGAGACCGGGACCGGCGCCGGTCCGTTACGGGCTAGATTGTTTCTATACTAATAATCCAGCGTCAAGCGTGGGGCGCGCCCAAAACGGAGGCTGTCCCGGCCAACCCCGGACCCGTGCGCAGCATCAAAAATGCTGCAAATGCAAAAGAATGGCAGCAGTGCTGCCTCTTCGTGCGGCCTGCCCGTTCCTTGTGCTTGACACTTTGGGCCGACACGATTTTCATTAGTGTACATATGAAATCGGATGCCCCCGATGCGGGGCCGGAGCCGGGGTTCCATGGCCGAAGAGTCCACCATCACCGCCCGCGCCGAGGATGACAAGATCCGCTGCGATGCGTGCCCGGTCATGTGCTACATCCGGTCCGGCCTCACCGGCGCCTGCGATCGCTACGCCAACC
>JAYSCE010000344.1:0-2931 GCA_041915035.1 Xanthobacter sp. | reverse complement strand
CACATCGTGCTCGACCGCACCCTGGCGCAGGGCGGCAAGGTGGTGCCCTTCGATCGCGGCGGCGACTGGGATGGGCGCCTCGTGGCCGGCGGCGAATCCTTCGTCACCGCCGTGGGTTCCGGCACAACCTATCCGGACTACAAGCCCGCGCCCTTCATCGTCTCCGCCGAAGTGAACGGCGTGGACATGGTGACCGTCGTCACCGAAGGCATCTTCAGCTACGCCGGCGCCAAGGTGAAGATCGACACCGACCGCTTCATCGGCCCCGAGCAGGCGGCCGTGCGGGTGGATGGCGAGGCGGTGGGCCATGTCACCACCTCGGAATATGGCTCGCAGATGCTCTCGCTCGGTGGCGTGCATCACCTCACCGGCGGCTCCAAGAAGGAAGGGCGCGTCACCTGCGAGGCGCTGCTGGAGCTTTGCAACGGCAAGGCCGTGGAGCTTGCCATCGATGGCGGCGCCACGCTCGTGGTCCAGGCCGGCAAGCCGCCCATCGTGAACGGCGCCGAAGAGGCGCGGATGCGCGTGGGCTGCGGCTCCGCCACCATCGGCATGTTCGCCAAGCAGTGGCATGGCAAGGTGGACGAGGTGGTGGTCGTGGACGATCACATCACCGGCGTCCTCTCCGAGCATCAGGCGGGCAAGCTTCTGGGCATCCGCGACACCGGCATCCGCATGAAGGGGCGCCGGTCCACCCCTGGCCGCTACTTCCAGGTGGCCGAGCCGGGCCTCGGCTGGGGCGGGACCAACATTTCTGATCCGCTTTCCATCCTGTCCCCCTTCGACGCCAAGCTGGCGTGGCCGGGCCTGCGGCTGCTCTTGGTGTCCACCACCGGCGAGCATTACGGCTATTACGTCCTCGACGAGCATCTGGTGCCGGTGGAGACCGAAGTCCCCGCCGATCTCTATCCCTCCGTCGAGCGCATCCGTGAGAATTGCGAACCGGCGCTGTCCTCCGTGCTGTTCATGGCCGGTGCGGGCGGCTCGCTCCGCGCGGGCGTGACGGAGAACCCGGTGCGGCTCACACGCTCGGTGAAGGATTCCATCACCCGCGTCACCTGCGGCGGCGCGCCGGTCTATGTCTGGCCGGGCGGTGGCATCACCTTCATGGTGGATGTGACGCGCGTGCCGGAGCACGGCTTCGGCTATGTGCCGACCCCGGCGCTGGTGGCGCCCATCGAATTCACGCTGCCGCTCGCCGCCTACGAAGCGCTCGGTGGCCACATGGACCACGTGCGCCCCGCCGCCTCGGTGATCGAGCGCGAGGCGGTGCGCGAGATGGCGCCCTTCTCCGATATTCCGTGGCCGCTCGCGGCCCGGTCGCAGGGCTGAGTCCATGCTGCGCCCGGCCGACATTCCCGCTCAACCGCCCAAGGTCGCGATTCCCGCGATGCCGGTGCAGCGGCGCCTGCCGCAGGCGGGGCTGCTGGCGGATGGGCGTCGGCTGCATCTCAATGATGGCCCCATCGACCTCGTGATCGAGGCCGATGGCCCGGCGGATGTGGTGGCCTCTGCCTATCGCGCGGCGACCGAGCGCCTTGCGGGTCTTCTGGATACCCTGTGCGGCGAGCTTTCCCTGCTTCGCCGGCCTGCCCATCCCGGGCCTTGCCCCCTTCAGGGCCCGGTGGCGCGGCGCATGTGGGCGGCGGTGTCGCCCCATGCGCGCGCCGGCTTCATCACCCCCATGGCGGCGGTTGCCGGCGCCGTGGGGGAGGAGGTGCTCGCCGCCATGGTGCGGCCAGGCCTCGTCCGCGCCTTCGTCAACAACGGCGGGGATATCGCGCTTTATCTTAGCCCCGGCGCCGAGCTGGTGGCGGGCATCGTGGACCGGCCGGACCGCCCGCGCGTGGTCGGCTCCGCACGCATCACGGCGGAAGGCCCGGTGCGCGGCATCGCCACGTCCGGCTGGCGCGGGCGCAGCTTTTCCCTCGGCATCGCCGACGCCGTGACCGTGCTTGCGCCCACCGCCGCTGCGGCCGATGCGGCGGCCACCGTCATCGCCAATGCGGTGAACCTGCCCACCCATCCCGGCATCGTCCGCGTCCCGGCGCGCCAGGTGCTGCCCGACAGCGACCTCGGCCTGCTCAAGGTGACGCGCCACGTGCCCGATCTGACGCCCCCCGAGCGGGAGGAGGCGCTGGCCGAAGGCCTCGCGGTGGCCGGCGCACTGGTGGCGCGCGGGCTCATCACAGCCGCCGCCCTGCACCTGCAGGGCGCCAGCGTCTCCACCTGTCCGATGGGGGATGTCGCAGTGTCATCCCGTCCGATTACCCTCGCCGCAGAACAAGAAAGAGGCGCCGCCCATGCCTGAGGTCAAGATCCGCAAGCAGGTCCGCATCCTGGAGGAGATCTTTCACGAGGGCGGCCCCGCGGCCGCTACCCCGCGCAAGCGCGGCGCCATCGTGACGGTGATCGAGAACCCGTTCGCCGGCCGCTATGTGGAAGACATCGCCGGTTTCATGGAAGATCTGAAGCCGCTGGGCGCCGCCATGGCCAAGGAACTCCTTGCCGCCCTCGGCGGTGATGCCAAGGCCATCGACGGCTACGGCAAGGGCGCCATCGTCGGCGCCGCCGGCGAGATCGAGCACGGGGCGCTGTGGCACGTGCCGGGCGGCTACGCCATGCGCGAGGCGCTGGGCGATGCCAAGGCCATCGTGCCCTCCACCAAGAAGGTGGGCGGGCCGGGGACAAGGCTCGACGTGCCGGTGACCCATGTGAACGCCTCCTACGTGCGCTCGCACTTCGACGCCATGGAAGTGGGCGTGTCCGACGCCCCGAAGGCCGATGAGATCGCGCTCGTCCTCGTCATGACGTGCGGCCCGCGCGTCCACGCCCGCGTCGGCGGCCTCGCGGCGGACGCCATCAAGGGGGAGGACGGCCTGCGATGAGCGCGAACATTCGCAAGATCGTCACCATCGTGGAGGAGACACG
>JAYSCE010000343.1:4514-5071 GCA_041915035.1 Xanthobacter sp. | reverse complement strand
TCCCTCACCGGCGTGCGCGATCAAAGGGAGGACTACGCGGCCTTCGTCCGTGCCCTGCACCGGGCGCTGGCCGCTTCGGCCGTGGCGCCCCGCTGCCGGGGCGGCTATGCCCCGCTGCGCTTCTGGATGATGGTCGCGGCGGGTACTGCGGCGCTAGCGGGGCTGCTCGCCGTCTTCGGCTTCGCCATCCTCCAGCAGGAATGGGCATTCGCCATGTTCCTGGGCGCGCTGGGCGCCTTCGTGGTCTGGCCGACCGCAGAGATGATCTGGCGCAACCGGCCCGTGTCCTACACGCCCGCGGCGCTGCCGCGCCATCTGCTCCCGGCGTAAGGCGGCCGCTTCCTCTTCCTCCACCTTGCGCATCAGGCCAGTCGCGACATCCGCGAGGCGCGGGGCCGGAAGGGCGGTGAAGGGCAGGGGCCGGGTCACCGCGATGGCGGCAAGGCCGAGCCGGGCGGTGAGCAGGCCGTTCACGACGCCCTCGCCCAGCCGGGCGGAGAGCCGTGCGGCGAGACCTTGACCCACGAGTTGCTGAACCAGCGTATCCCCCGCCGCCA
>JAYSCE010000343.1:0-4504 GCA_041915035.1 Xanthobacter sp. | reverse complement strand
AGGTGCCCGAGCACGTGGCGCACCAGCCGGAACGTGCCGAGCGTGCCGGGTCGGCCGCCATAGAGATAGGCGAGCCGGCGCATCAGGGTCACGGCGCTGTAGAGCACGAAGGCGAGGTCCACCACCGCGCGCGGCGACACGGCGGTGACGACGGAAACGTTGCGAGCGGCATCCGACACCATCTGCCGCGCCTGCGCATCCAGCGAGGGCAGCAGCGTGCGCTCGGCGAGGCGCACGAGATCGGCACCGTCGATGATGCCGGAGAGATGGCCCTCCAGATCCATACGCGCCCGCGCGAGCGTGGGCGCGTGGGAGGACAGCTTCAGCACATCCTTCACCACGCCTTCGGCCAGCGGGCGGTCGTCCTCCGCCAAAGCGCGCTCGGCGCGGTCGCGGATGTCGTCGAGGCGCGCTAGCCGCGAGAGCCCCGCCACCTCGCGCGCGACAATCAGCACGGCGGCGAAGACAAGCAGGGCGGTGACACCGATGCCCATCCAGCCGAGCCATGGTGCGCGGGCATAGAGGTCTTCGATAAGCTTGCTCAGCCCGACATAGGCGGCAAGGCTCAGAACACCGCCGAGGGCCGACCAGAACAGGGTAGCAAGCGACATGCCCCAGCTGCGCTTCGGCTTCACCGGCATCGGAGCGGGCAAGGCGGCTTCCACCTCGGCCATCTCGGGCGGAGCCAGGGTGATGTTCGCCTCGTCGAGGCGGAACACCTGCGGCCGCCGGGGGGAAGTGCGCTCGTCGCTCATCGTGCTGAGATGTCCTTCAATTGCGGCGTTCGCAAGGGCCGGCGCTGCGCGCGATGGGCGCAGGGCGCCGCTCACAAGCCGGCGAGCGCGGCGATGTGTGGCTTGCCCCGGCAGGCTGGGGGCGCCAATAGGGGCATCAAGAGGGGCGTTCCCGTCCACCAGAAGAGAGCCGCGACCCAAGAATGGCCGACGTGACCCTGCCTGCCGCCTTCCTCGCCGGCCTTGCGAGCTTCGTCTCTCCCTGCGTCCTGCCTCTGGTGCCGCCTTATCTGTGCTTCCTCGGCGGCAGCACGCTGGAAGACCTCGCTGGCGCCGAGCCGGTGAAGGAGGTGGAGCGGCGCGCGCTGGTCGGGGCGGCGCTGTTCGTCTCGGGCTTCAGCGTGGTGTTCGTGGCGCTGGGGGCGGGGGCCTCCGCCATCGGCGATGTGCTCCGTGCGCATCTTGATGTGCTGTCGATCATCGCCGGGCTCGCCATCATCGTCATGGGGCTGAACTTCCTCGGCGTGTTCCGCATCCATCTCCTGCATCGCACGGCACGGGCCCATGTGCAGGCACCGGCGGGGCTGTGGGGCGCGTTCGTGATGGGCCTCGCCTTCGCCTTCGGCTGGACGCCGTGCCTCGGCCCGGTGCTCGGTGCCATCCTCGCGGTGGCGGGGTCGGAGGCGACGGTCTCGAAAGGGGCGGGGCTTCTCGCCATCTATTCGCTGGGGCTCGGCGTGCCCTTCCTCGCGGCGGCGTTCGCCGTGCGGCCGTTCCTGCGCAGCCTCGTCCACATGCGCAAGATGCTACCCGTGGTGGAGAAGGCCATGGGCGCGCTGCTGGTGCTCACCGGCATCGCCTTCATGTCCGGCTGGATCGCCCATGCGAGTTACTGGCTGATCGAGACCTTCCCCTCGCTGTCCACCATCGGCTGAGGAGATTGCGCGTTCGCGAGGCTTCCGGGATACTCCGCGCCCCGAACCCTTCCTCGCGCGCCGGCGCGCCGCCGGACCTTCCCGCGCACGCTCAGCCACCAGAGGCAATCCCATGAAGATCACCTGGTACGGCCACGCCGCCTTCCGGCTCGATTTCGCCGACAAGGCCGTCCTCATCGATCCCTTCTTCACCGGCAACCCCAGCTTCCGCTCCACCGTGGAAGAAGCCGCGCGCGGGGTGACGCACATCCTGCTCACCCACGGCCACGGCGACCATATCGGCGACACGCTCTCGCTGGTTGAGGATGCCGCCGACGCCAGCCAGACCCTGCCGGTGGTCGCCAATCCGGAACTCTGCGCCTACCTCTCGGCCAAGGGCGCCGGCAATGCGCCGCAGATGATGAACACCGGCGGCAAGCTCGACCTTGGCGGCTTCTCCGTCACCATGGTGCGCGCCGATCATTCCTCGGGCGGCCCGGCGGCGCCGTCCGAATATCTCGGCAACCCCACTGGCCTCATCGTAAAGGCACCGGGCGAGCCGACCATTTGGCACATGGCGGATACGGACATTTTCTCCGACATGGCACTGCTGTGCGAGATTCACGCGCCGAAGGTGGTGTTCATCCCCATCGGCGACCGCTTCACCATGGGGCCGGAAGTGGCCGCGCTGGCGGTGAAGCGCTTCCTGCCGGGCGTGGAGATCGTGGTGCCGATCCACTACGGCACCTTCCCCATCCTGGTGCCGGACGCCTCCGCTTTCGTCGAGGCGCTGAAGGGCCACCCGGTCAAGGTCATCGTCCCGGAGAGCGGCGGCTCGTTCGAGGTCTGAGCGGAGAGGGGGGCTTCCAGCCCCCCATTGCGTCCCAGCGCCCGCAAGGCTAGGCCTTGCGGGATCAGAACAGGCTGAAGACAGGCCGCATGAGCGAACATACCCTGCGCACCGCCATCTATGGCGGCTCCTTCGATCCGCTCACCAACGGCCATCTGGACGTGGTGCGCTCCGCCTGCCGCCTCGCCGACCGGCTGGTGCTGGCGGTGGGCATCCATCCTGGAAAGGCGCCGCTGTTCACCGCCGAGGAGCGGCTCGCCATGCTGCGCGAGGTGTGCGGGCCGGTGGCGGCGGAGGAGAATGCGACGCTTGAGGCCGTCACCTTCGACAACCTCATCATCACCACCGCCCAACAGCTCGGCGCCACGCTGCTCATCCGCGGCCTGCGCGACGGCACGGACCTCGACTACGAGATGCAGATGGCCGGCATGAACGGCACGCTGGCGCCCGGCATCCAGACCGTGTTTCTCCCCGCCTCGCCCCGCGTGCGCCCCATCACCGCCACTCTGGTGCGGCAGATCGCATCCATGGGCGGGGATGTCTCCGCCTTCGTGCCGCCGCCGGTGCTGGCGCGGCTCGACGCCAAGTTCAAGCGATAGCGCCCTCATTCGCCGCCGCGCCCATGCGGCCAAACCGCCCCGAGGCCGGGGCTTTCCGGGAGAGACCCATATGACGCGCCTTTTTGGCCGCTTCCTCGCCGCAGCCTTCGTCGTGCTTGCCTTCGCGCTGCCGGCGGCGGCCCAGACCAAGCAGGAGGCAGAGAACATGCTTTATCTCGACACGGCCTACGGGCGGGTCGTTATAAAGTTGCGCCCCGATCTCGCTCCCAAGCACGTCGCGCGCATCAAGGAACTCACCCGCTCGGGCTTCTATAACGGCGTGCCGTTTCACCGGGTGATCGCCGGCTTCATGGCGCAGACCGGCGACCCCACCGGCACCGGCACGGGCGGCTCCGGGCAGAAATTGGCGGCGGAATTCACCAACACCCCCTTCACGCGCGGCGTCGTCGGCATGGCGCGGGCTTCCTCGCCCGATAGCGCCGATTCCCAGTTCTTCATCATGTTCGACTCCGCCCCGAGCCTAAACGGCCAGTACACGGTGGTCGGCCAGGTGGTGTCGGGCATGGAGTTCGTGGACAAGATCAAGAAGGGCTCCGGTGCTGGCGGCACGGTGTCCAATCCCGACAAGATCGTGAAGATGCAGGTCGCCGCCGACGCCAAGTGAGGCGCGGACAGAAGATGCCCCGCCGCGGCCGGCTCAGCCGCCGCAGCGGTTTCCCCGACCGGCGCCCGATGCGCCGCAAGTGAAGGAAAAGATTGATGAGCGATGAAGTCCTGATCCTCGAAACCACCAAGGGCCCGGTGACCATTGCGTTCCGCCCGGACCTCGCCCCCGGCCACGTCGCCCGCATCAAGGAGCTGGTCTCCCAGGGCTTCTACAACGGCGTGCCGTTCCACCGCGTCATCGAGGGCTTCATGGCCCAGACCGGCGATCCGACCGGCACCGGCATGGGCGGCTCGGGCAAGAAGCTGAAGGCGGAGTTCAACGCCCAGCCCCACGTCCGCGGCACCTGCTCCATGGCCCGCGCGCAGAACCCCGATTCCGGCGACAGCCAGTTTTTCATCTGCTTCACCGACGCCCGTTTCCTAGACCGCCAGTATACGGTGTGGGGCGAGGTGATCGAGGGCATGGAGAACATCGACCAGATCAAGCGCGGCGAGCCCGTGAAGGATCCGGACAAGATCGTCACCGCCAAGCTCGCCCCCAAGGCGGCCTGATCTGCGACCTTTGGGTCCGTTGAAAACGAGAAGGGCGCCCGCTGGGGCGCCCTTTTTCGTTCCGTCGGAAAAGGCTCGAGCCTCAGACCTCGTTGACCACCCGCGGGCGACCATTCTTGAGGTAGGGCGGCTTCGGGATCGAGGCATGGGCGGAGCGCAGCGCGGCCGACCAGCGCTCGCGCAAATCGTGGAAATAGGGCTCGCCCGGCTCGATGCGATAGATCAGCT
>JAYSCE010000342.1:4736-5072 GCA_041915035.1 Xanthobacter sp. | reverse complement strand
GATGGTGCCGAGCACGAGGAAGATGAGCGCCAGCGGCGGCACCATCACGAACACCACCTGCTCGGCGAGCTTGGACAAAAGCCCCAGCCGGAACACGCGATTGATGACGGCCACCACGAAGGCGATGCCCACGGTGGCCGACATGGTGAGGACCACGTAATCGGCGCCGAACTTCACATGGCTGCGCTCCATCAGCACGATGCCGCCGGCGATGGACAGAGCGAGCGCGATGAAGAGCGAGGGCGTGAGCAGCTTCGCCGTGCCCGACATGACGAAGAAGAGCAGCACGAACGCCACGAGGCCCCACACCGCCATGTTGGCGACGCCGGGACGCGC
>JAYSCE010000342.1:0-4726 GCA_041915035.1 Xanthobacter sp. | reverse complement strand
AGGGAGCCGGTGGCGATGAGGTAAGCAAAGCCCGCCGCCGCCACCGCGCCGAGGATGCGCGAAGGCATCGTCTTCTGGTCCGGATCGCGAAGCGTCTGCGCCTCCAGCGGCAGGCCGGGCGCGGCGCTCGGGAAGATCGAGGACACGATGAAGATATAGAGCGCATAGAGACCCGCGAGCAGCAGGCCGGGCACGAACGCGCCCTCGTACATGTCGCCCACCGAGCGGTTGAGCTGGTCGGCCATGACGATGAGCACGAGGGACGGCGGGATGATCTGCGCCAGCGTGCCCGACGCCGCGATGACGCCGGAGGCGACGCGCCGGTCGTAGCCGTAGCGCAGCATGATGGGCAGCGAGATCAGGCCCATGGAGATCACCGAGGCCGCCACCACGCCGGTGGTCGCCGCCAGCAGCGCGCCGACGAAGATCACCGCATAGGCAAGGCCGCCGCGGATGGAGCCGAACACCTGCCCGATGGTGTCGAGCAGGTCCTCGGCCATGCCGGAGCGCTCGAGGATGAGGCCCATGAAGGTGAAGAAGGGCACCGCGAGGAGCACTTCATTGTTCATGGTGCCGTAGACGCGTTCCGGCAGCGCCTGGAGGAACTTGGGCTCGAACAGGCCGAGCTCGATGCCGATGAGGCCGAAGATGAGGCCGTTGGCCGCCAGCGAGAAAGCCACCGGGTAGCCGAGCAGCAGGAACAGCACCAGCGCGCCGAACATGATCGGCGCCATGTTGTGGATGAACCAGCCGCGGAAGCCCGGCTCCGCCGCCATCGCCACGTCGGGCAGCGCGATGAGCAGGACGGCGAGGAGCGCGACGGCGAGCGCGGCGAGGGGGCGGCGCTTCAGGAGCGTGCGGACGAAGGACATGAACGCGCTCCTACTTCTTGGCTGCGGCAGCGGCGCCGGGCGCCCCTTCGGGGAGCTCGGCATCGGCGAGCAGGCGCTCCGCCTCGGCAGCGAGCGCCGCATGGCTGCCGCCCGCGCCCTCGTGGGGGTCCTCCATCTTCCCGGTGAAGATGGCGACGCGCTTGATGAGTTCGGAAATGCCCTGCAGCGTCAGGAAGAAGAAGCCCACCGGCACCAGCAGCTTCGCCGGCCACTGGGGCAGGCCGCCGGCATTCAGCGACTGCTCGTTGATCTCATAGGAGGCCAGGAAGAAGGGCCACGAGGTCCACAGCAGGAGGATGGAGAAGGGCAACAGGAAGAAGAGGTGGCCGAAGATGTCGATGCCGTCGCGCCAGCGCTTGGGCAGGCGGGAATTCACGATGTCGATGCGGATATGCTCGTTGTCGATAAGCGTCCACGAGGCGCACAGCAGGAACACCGCGGCGAACAGCACCCACTGCAGCTCCAGCCACGAATTGGAGCTCATGTCGAACAGCTTGCGGATGATGGCGTTGAGCGCCGACACAAGGATGGAGACCAGGATCAGCCAAGCGGCGGCCTTGCCGATGCGGGTGTTGACGGCATCGATCCCTCGGGAGAGGGCGAGAAGGGCTGTCATTGAGATCAATTCCCTCGGGCGCGGCCGGAGAGGACTCCGGACTGCTTCTTCTTTGGCCTTCAGGCCTTGGCGCGCACCATAGGGGAAGATGCCGTGACTTCAAGCCGGAGGCGGTTACCGGACTGCCGAATGCGGCAGGGGTCAGACCAAAGTCGAAGACCAAGCTTCAGCGCGGCGCGGGCGCGTCCGGCCAGGGCGGCGGACCGGGCAGAATTTGCCCCTGCGTGAAGCGGGCGGCGGCGCGGTCCCATTCCAGCACCCGGCCGGTTCCGGCCACGGGACTGGGCACCACGCACCACACCGCAAGGTCGGTGCCCTGCCGCGGCAACAGGGTGATGGCCCGGCCCAGGCCCTCGAAAGCGGCAGTGGTCTCCTCCACCTCCTGCGGTTCGGTGCGGCAGAGGCTTTCGTCCTGCGGCGGCATCACTTTGTCCGTAACCAGATTCCACCGCCCGGAGGCATGGGAATAGAAGCGCACCCGCCCGCCGAACGGCACGCCGCCGCGCAGCGCGCGCTCGCTCAGGCCGAGGAGCGGGAAGCCCTCCCGATCGAACCACACGGCGACTTCCGTCACGAATTGCGCCGCCCCGTCCCCATCGCCCCGGTCATCGATGCGGAGGTAGCCGTGCGGGACATCGAGGGTGAGCGTCACCCGCGCCCGCGGCCCGTAGAGGCGGCCGCCGGAAGCGGTGACGTGGGCGCCCTCCCCCCGGATCTCATAGTCGGGAAAACCGTTCGCCTGCGCGATCTGGAGGTCGCGGAAGAGGTAGAGCACGTCGTCCCGCCTGGCCCCGGCTCCGCCCGCAGCGGCCGGCGCCACGGCCAAAGCCGCCGCAGCAAGCCACCCCAGGGCGGCGCGCCTCATGCCTCGGGCGCTTCCAGGATGGGATCGTACTGGGAGGCGTCGAAGCCGAGCACCGCGAAGGTCTGCGCCATGTGCGGCGGCAGCGGCGCGGAGACGTCGATCACCCCCTGCCCGCGCGGATGGGGGATGACGAGCCGGCGCGCCAGCAGGTGCAGGCGATTTTGCAGGCCGCCGGGCAATTCCCAGTTCTCGACGTTGAAATACTTGGGGTCGCCGAGGATCGGATGGTGGATGTGCGCGAGATGGGCGCGCAGCTGATGGGTGCGGCCGGTCACGGGCTTCAGCGACAGCCAGCTCATCTTCTGCGCGGCCTGATCCACCACGGCGTAATAGGTGATGGCGTGGCTCGCCTCGTCCTCGCCGTGGCGGGCGACGCGCATCTTCTCTTCGTCCTCGTCGCGGGCGAGATAGGTGGAGATGCGCCCCTGCCGGGGCTTCGGCACGCCGGGCACCACCGCCCAATAGACCTTGCGCGCCTCGCGCGAGCGGAAGCTCTTGGCCAGCACCGAGGCGGCGAGCCGCGACTTGGCGATGAGCAGGCAGCCGGAGGTGTCCTTGTCGATGCGGTGGACGAGGCGCGGCTTCTGCCCGTCCCGGTCCTTCAGCGCCTCCAAAAGCCCGTCCACATGGCGGTAGGTGCCGGAGCCGCCCTGCACCGCGAGGCCGAAGGGCTTGTTCAGCACCATCACGTCCTTGTCCTCGAACAGGGTGATGGATTTGAGGAAGGTCCGGTCCTCCTCCAGCTTGCGCAGAGCGGGGTCTTTCGACGCGCGCGGCTTGGCGGGCGGAGTGGCGCCGGCCTCGGCGGGGGCCGTGCGTGCGCCGTCCTTGCCGGCCTCGCCGGTGCGCGCGGTGTTCGCCTGCGCGGGGGTCTCATCGGGCGCGTCGGTGCCGAGCGGGGGAATGCGCACGCTCTGGCCGGGCTCGACGCGGGAGGAGGTCTTCACCCGGCCGCCGTCCACCCGCACCTGTCCCGTGCGCACCAGCTTCTGCAGGTGCCCGAACGAGAGGTCGGGATAATGCACCTTGAACCAGCGGTCGAGGCGCATGCCCGCCTCGTCCTCGGCCACGGTTCTGGTCACGACAGCCATCTTCGCCCTAGTCCTCGCGGAAATCCTTGTTCAGTGGCGCAGCAATAGAGCTTTCACCGCGCCATGGCCACCGTCTCGCCGAAAGTCCTGCGCGCCCCAAGGCCCGCGCCCCGCCTCAGTGTGGCAACGCCCCAAGCCCGCGCGGCGCCTGAGCGTCAACGCCACGGTCACGTCAGGCTGCGCACCAGCATGATGCCGGCCCACACGCCGCCGAAGCCGAGCAGCACCGAACCAAAGGCATAGGCCAGCGCCATCCCCAGTTCGCCGCGCTCGGCGAGATAGAGGAAATCCAGCGAGAAAGTGGAGAAGGTGGTGTAGCCGCCGAGCACCCCCGTGGTCAGGAACAGCCGCACCGGCTGCGTCCACCCCTCGCCATCCTTGAAGGCGAGATAGCCCGCCATGAGCCCCATGATGAGGCTGCCGGAAATGTTGATGAGGAAGGTGGCGAAGGGAAAGCCCGTGCCCAGCAGCCGCGGCACGGCCAGATTCACGAAATGCCGGATGGTGCCGCCGAGGCCGGCGCCGAGGAAGCCGATGAGGGCGGGGGGCAGGGTCATTGGGCAGGTTCCGGAACGGGATCAGGAGCGCAAGCGCCTCGCGGCGTGGAGAACGGCAAGGATGGTGATGCCATCTCCATCCACACGATAGATGACAAGATAGGGCACATCGGCGATGGCGAGTTGCCGCGTGCCCGGCACGACGCCCACCGGAGCGGATAGCGGGTGGTCCATGAGATTGAGGATCGCGCTCGATGCGAGCGATAAGGCGGCCCGCAGCCGCAGGGCTGTCGGCGGCGACGTAGCGCTCGATCTGCCTGAGGTGCCCGAGGGCCCGGGCACGGAAGGTGACCTTCATCACCGGTAGCGGGCAAAAAAGGCTTCGACCTCCTCAGGGGACGCGTTCGGCTCCCCATCCTCAAGCGCGCGACGGACCTCCTCCTCCTGCTCGGGCGTGAGGACATAGACAGCGCCGTCCGCTGCGCCGGCTTCGATCACATGGAGGAACTCGCGGGCGAGCGCGTCCTGCTCCGCCTCGGGCAGGGCTTCGAGCTTCTCGATGAGTTCGCGCATCAGCCGGGTCATGGTCGCCTTCAGGAGTCCAGCCTCGGGGCGGATCATATACGAAGGCATACGCCCTCGCTATTTCCCGCCCCGCTCGGCCCTCAGGCGCGCCCAGTAGTCCAGGCGCTTCCTGATCTCGCGCTCGAAGCCGCGCTCCACCGGGTGGTAGAAGCTCTGGCGGCCCAGCGCCTCGGGGAAAT
>JAYSCE010000341.1:0-5079 GCA_041915035.1 Xanthobacter sp. | reverse complement strand
CTCGCCATCGCCGCCCTCAACCTCGATGCCGCCCGCGAAGTGTGGGAAGCCGCCCGCGAAGAGCATCGCGCCGAGCCGTGAGGCGGCGGCTCAGCCGTCGATGATATGCGGCACGAAGCGGGAGAGGTTCGGGGTGATGGGGGAGGCGTCCTCCCGGATGCCCATGCCGCAGGCGGTGTCGCCGACGATCCAGCTGCCGATCACCGCATATCCGTGCGCCGACTCGAAGAGCGGCGCGGCTGCCTGCACCACATAGCCTTCCGCGCCGTAGCGGCCGGGCGTCGTCTCGGCCCTACCGCCCCGCACCAGCGTCACGTTCTCGCCCTCGCGGGAGAACAGGGGCTTCACCACGTGGTCGCCCAGCGCATCGGCGCGCGGATCGCCCGCGAAATAGGCCGGCAGCAGATTGGGATGGCCGGGAAACATCTCCCACAGCAGGGGCAGGATGGCCTTGGTGGAGAGCATGGCCTTCCATGGCGGCTCGATATAGGTGCAGCGGGCGCCGGCGAGGTGGACGGCGAAGGCCTCGTCGAACATCCATTCCCACGGATAGAGCTTGAACATCCGCGAGATGACGAGATTGTCGAGATCGATGAAGCGCCCGCGCACATCGACGCCGATGTCGGCCATGGCGATGAGCTGCACCCGGTGCCCGGCCTGCTGCGCGCAATCGGCGAGATAGGCCAGCGTGCCGCCGTCCTCCACGTCGTCCAGCATCCCGGCGAGGTGCAGGCGCGGCCCGGTGCCCATGGCTGCGAACTGCGCCACGAGGCGTTCGTGGACCGAATTGAACTGGTCGGCGCCGGCCGGGACGATGCCGAGGCCGCGCGCCTCCTCCAGCCAGATCCACTGGAAGACGGCGGCCTCATAGAGGCCGGTGGGGGTGTCCGCGTTGTATTCCAAGAGCTTGGCCGGCCCGGTGCCGTCGTAGGCGAGATCGAAGCGGCCGTAGAGCGTGGGCTCGGCGGCCCGCCACGAGGCGGCCACCAGATCGCGATGGGCCGCCGGCACGCCGAGGCGCGCCATGACCTGCGGGTCACCCACCGCCCGTTCGGCGAGGGCAAGGCACATCTGGTGGAGATCGCGGCTCGGGTCCTCGATGGTGTCCTCGATCTCGGCGAGGGTGAACGAGAACATGGCGCTCTCGTCCCAATAGGGCGCGCCATACATGTCGGCGAAATGGAAGCCGAGCCGCGTGGCCGTCGCCCGCCAGTCCGGGCGCGGGGAGATGGACTGGCGACGCATCAGGAGCCGCCGCCTTTTCCCCCGCCGCCGCTGCCGTGGGCGCCGAACCCGCCGCGGCCACCCGCGCCGATGCCCTTGCCCCCGCCCACCGTCGGCGCGCCGAGGGCCATGCCGCCGCCGGTACTGACACCAGCGAAGGCGGGGAGCTGCCGGTAGGAGGTGGGATCTTGCAACGAGCGATAGAGGGCCGTGCCGAGATTCGCCTGGCGGCCAGGCGCGGCCAGGCTGAGAAGAAAGCCGGTCATGAGCGGCACCACCACGTCCGCGAGGGTGCCGTCGAACCGTTTCACCACCGTGAAGTCGCAGGCGCTGTCGGTGGCGCGCTCGCACTCGGCCCGGGAGGTGAAGCGCGGCGCGCTCCGCGCATGGGCGCGCTGCGCCTCGGCAAAGGCGGCTTCGCAGGTCTGCGCCGGCACGTCGTCGGCGACGCACTGGCGCACCGCGTCCGCGTGATTGCCCTCATAGATGAGTTCGGCGGTCTCGTCGGGGCCGCTGCAGGCGTAGAAGGTCAGCACCGTCCCGCCGAGAAGCAGGCCGAGGC
This sequence comes from Xanthobacter sp., assembly GCA_041915035.1. Classification (GTDB taxonomy): domain Bacteria; phylum Pseudomonadota; class Alphaproteobacteria; order Rhizobiales; family Xanthobacteraceae; genus Xanthobacter. The sequence continues at coordinate 3,293 of JAYSCE010000341.1, read as the reverse complement.
TGATCTGAGCAGACCGCTTCATCGCGCTGCGTCCCCCACAGGTTCCCCGCACGGCGGAGGCGGAACCTAAGGTTGTCTCCCCCCAACGTAAAGCGGAATCGGATGACGCTGCGTCCGCCACGCCGGCGAAATCGACTGCGTGACGAGCGGGATCTGGACCGTATCCGGCGGCGTTGTCACGCTGCCGCTGTGTCGTGCCTGATGGCAGGACGATTCGGCCGCTTTTCCGCGTAGGGGTTGAACGATCTGGGGGGCTGCCGATGGTCGCGGGTGATGGGGTGGAGCAGGGCGGTGGTGGAGAGGCGGCCCATCAGGGGCCGTCGCGCCGCGCCATGCTGGGGCTCGATGCGCTCAATTTCTTCCTGGCGGACGTGCGGGACGGGCTCGGGCCCTATCTCGCCATCTATCTCCTGGCCGTGCGCGGGCCGGAGCAGGGCTGGACGGAGGCCACCGTCGGCTTCGTGATGACCATCGCCGGGCTCACCGGCCTCCTAGCTCAGACGCCGGCCGGCGCGCTCATCGACAGCAGCCGCAACAAGCCGGCCATCGTGATCGCCGGCGCGCTCGCGGTGACGGTTGCCTGCCTGTCGCTGCCCTTCCTCTCGAATTTCTATCTGGTGGCGGGCAGCCAGTCGCTGGCGGCCATGGCGGGCGCCATCTTCCCGCCCGCGCTCTCGGGCATCACGCTGGGCCTCGTGGGGCCGAAGGCGTTCGCGCGGCGCATCGGGCGCAACGAGGCGTTCAACCATCTCGGCAATGCGGTGTCCGCCGCCATCGCCGCCGGCACGGCGGTGCTGTTCGGTCCCATCGTGGTGTTCTGGCTCATGGCCGTGCTCGCCGCGCTCAGCATAGGCGCCATGCTGGTGGTGCCGCGCCGGGAAATCGACGACACGCTGGCCCGCGGCCTCGCCCACGATGCCGCCCACCATGAACATCCGTCGGGCCTGAAGACGCTGCTGTCGAGCCGGCCGCTGCTGATCTTCGCGCTCACCTGCTTCCTCTTCCACCTCTCCAATGCGGCCATGCTGCCCACCACCGGCCAGTTGCTGACCTATGTGGTGGGCAAGGAGCAGGCGACTTCGCTCATCGCCTTGTGCATCGTGGCGGCGCAATGCGTGATGGTGCCCATGGCCATCATGGTGGGCGCGAAGGCCGATGCATGGGGGAGGAAGCCCATCTTCCTCGTCGCCTTCGCCGTGCTAGCGCTGCGCGGGGCGCTCTACACCCTCTCCAGCAATCCGTTCTGGCTGTTCGCCGTGCAGTGCCTCGACGGCGTGGGCGCCGGCATCTTCGGCGCGCTGTTCCCGGTGGTGGTGGCGGACCTCACGCGGGGCACCGGGCGCTTCAATGTGAGCCAGGGGGCGGTGGCGACGGCGCAGGGGTTGGGGGCGGCGTTTTCGGCCTCCATCGCCGGCGTGACCATCGTCGCCGCCGGCTACAGCGCCGCCTTCCTCACGCTGGCCGCCATCGCAGGGGCGGGCTTCCTGCTCTATCTCTTCGCCATGCCGGAGACGGGCGCTGCGACCTCCGAGGCGCCCGCCGCGCCGCCCCCCGGCAGCGCGACCGTATCGCCATAGAGCGCTTCCGCCTCGATCTTCAGCCCGCCGCGAAACACGAAGATCTCGCACGCGCGGCGGGTGCTGTCGCCCAGCGTCGCCTCGTAATGCACCACCATGCGCTGGCCCGGCTCGTCGCAGATGGCGGCGAGGAGACGGAATTCCAGGCGCTCGATCCGCCCCAGCGCCTCCCGCCAATAGGCCTCGATGGCCGGGCGGCCCTCCAGCGTGGCGCTCCCGGTCATCTGCAGGGCGATGGGGCTGCGGAACCGCGCATCGTTGGTGAAGCCGGAGAGCACCGCCTCCACGTCGCGCCGGTTCCAGGCGGCGATCCAGGCCTGCGCGTGGGCGTGCATCTGCTCGCGCGTAAGCGTCACCTCGGCGTCCTCTGGATGGGTCACGGCGCCGGTGTCTCCTCCGCCGCATGGCAGCAGACGCAGATCTTGTTGCCGTCGCGGTCGCGGAAATAGGCGCCGTAATAGTTGGGGTGATAGTGGGGCCGAAGACCCGGCCCGCCTTCATCCGTGCCGCCGGCGGCCAGTGCCATGCGGTGGATGTCGTCCACGCTCGCCCGGTCCGGCGCGAGCAGGGCGACCATGGCGCCATTGCCGGGCGCGGCGGGACCGCCGTCGAAGGGAAGGCACAGCAGGAACAGGGGAAAGCGCCCCTCCGCCGGCTGCCATCCGGCCTTCCCGTCGGCGGCATCGAAGAAGCGCAGGCGCCAGCCGAGGCGCGCCATCAGCGGATCGTAGAAGGCCTTCGCGGCAACGATGTCGTCGGTGCCGATATTCACGTGAGAAATCATGCGGGCCTCACCATGGGGTTCCGTCCTTGCGGGTGAAGGACCAGCCCGTGGCGGAAAACTGCGCCACCAGATCGTCCTCGGGATAGGTGCCGGCATCCTCGGGATCCCGGTCGCCGACTTCCAGATAGCGGACCTCTTCCGCGCTCTTATTGACCAGATGATGGGCGAGGCCATTCGCCGGAAAGCCGACGCACATGCCGGGGCCGAGCAGGAACTCGCCCTCGTCCGTGCGCAAGGTCGGCGTGCCGGCGAGGATATAGACGAATTCCTCAGACCGGCTGTGCCGGTGCAGCAGCGCGGACTGCGCGCCGGGCGCGAGCGTGGTGAGGTTAACGCCGAAGCGGGAGAGGCCGAAGGCATCGCCGAGCTGCCGCTTCTCCCGCCCCGCCATGCGCGCGGCGAAGGGGGCGGGATAGTTCGACGGCTTGGTGCGCGGCGGTACGTCCTCGGCGGCAAGCGGCGTGCGGGCGGGGCCTGTCATGATGCGCTCCTCTTGGGTGCGGTCCTTTCGGACGAGTGCTGGAGGCTAGCCGATTCATGGGCGCTGATGGGCCGATGCCGTCCAGAGGCCCGGATAGGCCGGCGCGCGGCGGGCGATCCAGGCGTCGAGCCCCTCGCGCAGGTCGGCGGTGGGGGCCATGCGGGCGAACTGCTCGGCCTCCACCAGCAGGCCCTCGGCGATGGGCAGATTGATGCCGCGCGTCACCGCCGTGAGGATGGTGGAGACGGCGAGCGGGGAGTGGACGAGGATGCGCTCCAGGAGGTCGCGGGCGCGGGGCAGCAACTCGTCGTGGGGCACCACGGCATTCACCAGCCCCAGCTCCAGCGCGCGCTCAGGCGTAAAGGTCTCGCCGGTGAGCAGCAGCTCCATGGCCCGCTTGCGGCCGGCGAGGCGGGGCAGGCGCTGGGTGCCGCCGAAGGTGGGCGGCATG
>JAYSCE010000340.1:2853-5083 GCA_041915035.1 Xanthobacter sp. | reverse complement strand
CCGTCACCTGGAACGGGCCGGTGAGGGTGCCGAAATCAGGGATCAGCAACTGGCAGCTGGCCAGCGCGCCGGAGAAGAAGAGCTGGCGGACGAGAGCGTCGGACGCCGCATCCTTGAACACGCCGGAGCCGGAGACGGAGGCGCGCTTCACGCCCGCGCCGTCCAGCAGCTCACGCCAGCGGCCGGCGCTCTCGGAATGGGTCACGTCCACGCTCTGTGCGTTGAAGGCGAGGGTGCGTGTGCGCAGCCCCGCGACGGTGATGAAGGAGGTGCCGTCATGCACCTTCAGGAGAAGGTCCTTGCCCTTCTGCGCGGCCATCTGTCTCTCCGGTCAAACGGGCTCGGTGACGGCGCGGAACCGCACCAGAGCATGGAAGGTGCGCCCGTCGCTCTCGCGGCGGACCTCGGCGGTGGTGGCGCGCAGGTTGGCCAGGCGATGACCCCCAAGCGTGAGGGCCGCATCGTGCAGCACCTCCTGCAGGCGCGCGGCGATGGCGAAGGCTTCCGCCCGCCCGCCGGATCGGGAGAAGACGTGCAGCGTCAGCGCCTGCTCGGTGCCCGCCTCGGTGGCGGTGGACCAGTCGGCCACCACCGCCTCGCCGAGGGTGACGAAGGGAAAGTCCGCGTCGCCCGGCGGCACGTCATGCACGCGCGGCGCGCCGAGGAGCGCCACCAGCGCCGCATCGGCGACAAGGGCGGCGTGGATGGCGGCGCGCAAAGCGAGCGCGGGGCTGTCGAGGGCGATGGTCATGAGCGCCTCCGTCGGGCGAAGAGCAGGCGGATGCGGTCGAGCACCGGATCGCCCGGCCGGTCGAAGGCACCCCGCACCCGGTCGAGGAACGCCGCGCCGGAGACCTGCACCAGAGGTCGCGCGGGCGTGCCCGCGACGGTGGCGACGGCGCCGGTCTCGGCGCGGATCTCCTCCGCCAGGGCCGCGGCGGCGCGGGCGGCGGCATCCGCTTCCGCATCCGGGAAATGGCGGGCGGCGATGCGCCGGGCGAGGCCGTCGAGACCGCGGGTGCGGACACTGAGTTCCGTCCTCATGCCTGCTCCTCGCTGCAGCGGATGCGATGGAAGCGGCCCCGCCCGTCCGCATCGGCGATGGACTCCACCGCCAGCACGCGGCCGGCATGGATCAGCCGGTCGCCGGCGGCGATGGTGTTGGGCGCGCGCACGGTCACGCGCAGCACGCGGGCCGCGCGGGGCCGGTCCTCGCCGAGGCCGTAGGCGGTGGAGACCTCCTCCACCGCGCCCCACAGCACATCCACCGAGATGAAGCTGCGCGCGACGCCGCCGGCGCCGTCGGGCACCTCCAGCGGCGTCTGGTGGGTGAGGCGATGGCGCAGGGCGCCGATGCCGCTCACAGCCGCACCACGCGATAGGGCGCGATGAGCGCGCGGGCGGCGGCCGGGAGCTGGGTCGCGTCGCCCGGCCCGTCGCGATGCTCGTAGAGATGGGCGAGCATGAGTCGCACCGCCTGCACGAGATCCGCCGGCACGTTGTCCGCCGTGCCATAGCCGGCGAGGAGCGTGATGATGATGCCGCCGTGGGAGACGAGAGGCGCGGCCACCCGCGCCGGCGCCACCCGGATGAGCGCGGGAGCGCGGTCCCCCACCAGAGTGAGCGCGCCTTCCGGCAGCGCCCCCGGCGTGCCATCCGCCGCCGCGACGGTGGCCGAGAGGATGGACCGCACCGGGGCCACCGGCGCCGGGATCACGCTCCGCAGCGGCCAGCGATCCAGCGAGAAGCGCCAGGTCTGCTCCATCAGGATACGACCCGTCTGCGCCTCCACATGGCGGCGGGCGGCGGCGATGAGGGCATCGATGAGGGCGTCCTCCGCGTCGGTCTCGACGCGCAGGAAGGCCTTCGCCTCGGCGCGCGTCAGCGGCTCGGCGGCGGGGCCGGAAAGAAGCTCGGCCATGGGGGGCTCCGGTGGTTCGATCGGATATTCGGGGGCCGCCCCGCCATTGACGCTCCCGGCGGCGGGCGGCAGAAACGGGGGATGATGCCTTTCCGCACCCTTGCGCTCGCGCTTGCGCTCCTCGCTCCGAACGCGGCCCACGCCATCGTCGGCGGCGGGAGCGCGGCGGCGGATGTGGCGGCGCAGACGGTGCTGATCGTCTCCACCCGCGGCGCCTCCTGCACCGGCACGGTGCTGGCGCGCGACCTGGTGTTGACGGCGGCGCACTGCGTCGCGCCGAAGGCGGATTATGCGGTGGCCATCCTCGGC
>JAYSCE010000340.1:0-2843 GCA_041915035.1 Xanthobacter sp. | reverse complement strand
GCCGGTGGCGCGCATCGCGGTGCATCCGCGCTTCAACGCCACCCAATTCCAGACCCGGCGGCCGACGCCGGACCTCGCGCTCGTGAAGCTTGCCGAGCCCTTGCCCGCGCGCTTCCGCACCGCCCCCCTCGGCGCCGCAACGGGGCTGCCGGAGAACGGCACCGCATTTGTCCTCGCAGGCTATGGCTTCATCGCCGACGGCGCCGAGAAAAGCGCCGGCACCCTCCGCGCGGTGGAGGTCTCCTCCATCGGCATCACCGGTGGCATCATCGTGCGGCTGTCGCCGGCGCGGGGGCTCGCCGGCGCCTGCACCGGGGATTCCGGCGGGCCCGCGTTTCGCGAGGGCGCGCTGGCCGGCGTCATCGGATGGGTCACCGCGCCAGGCGGCGCAGCCGGCTGCGGCGGCGTGACCGGCGTGATCCTCGTGTCGCCCCATCGCGACTGGATCACAGGCACCGCCAAGGCGCTGGGGAGCCCCCTCCCCGCAAGCGGGCTCTGAAATGCGGGCCGCGCTGCATCAGGCAGGGCGCGGCCTCGTGGTTCTGCTCGCACTCGCCGCGCCCGCGCGCGCCCAGTCGCCCGGCGGCGAGACCGTGGATCATGCCATCTGCCGGCTCATCGACGGCGCGGCGGAAAAGGAGGGGCTGCCCGCCTCCTTTCTCACCCGCCTCATCTGGCAGGAAAGCTCGTTCCGGCCGGACGTAGTGAGCCGCGCGGGGGCGCAGGGCATCGCCCAATTCATGCCGGGCACGGCGAAGGAGCGCGGGCTCGTCGATCCGTTCGATCCGGAGGCGGCGATCCCCGCCTCCGCCGCGCTGATTGCCGATCTCAACCGGCGGTTCGGCAATCTCGGCCTCGCGGCGGCGGCCTATAATGCCGGGCCGGGGCGGGTGAACGGCTTCCTCGGCGGCGGCGGCCTGCCCAACGAGACGCGCGCCTATGTGCGCATCATCACCGGCCGCACGGCGGAAGATTGGGCGGGCCTGAAGAAGCAGAATGCGGCCGCCTTCGGCCCGGCGGATTTTTCGCCCGAGCCGTGCCTCGCCACCGTCGCCAGCCTGCGCAAGGGTGCGCCGGCCCCGGCGGCGGGGCAGCCGGCGAATGCGCTGTTCGCGCCCTGGGGGGTGCAGATCTCCGGAAATTATTCGCGCGACATCGCCCTCGCCTCCTTCCGGCGCGAGGCGGCGCGCGCGCCGCAGGTGTTCGCGGACCTCACGCCGGTCATCGTCTCCACGCGGGTGGGCGGGCGCGGCCCGCGCACCTTCTATCGCGTGCGCCTGCCGGCCCAGTCCAAGGCCGAGGGCATGAAGATGTGCGACCGCCTCCGCAAGGCCGGCGGCGCCTGCCTGGTGCTTCCGAACTGAGGGGGTACTGATAACCGCCGTCGTCCTCCGGCTTGACCGGAGGACCCATGGCACCGTTCGTCCCGGCCGCCGAAGGCTTGCGGCGGCGGCGGGATGGGCCCTCCGGTCAAGCCGGAGGGCGACAGAGGGGGTTCGCCCCCCTCAGCTCGCGGCGAACTTCAGCAGCTTCGCTGCCTCGAAGTTCTGCACACCGCCGCCCACGCGCTTGGTCGTGTAGAACAGCACGTAGGGCTTGGCGGAATAGGGGTCGCGCAGCACCCGCACGCCCGCGCGGTCCACGACCAGATAGAAGCGGCGGAAGTCGCCGAAGGCGATGGCATAGGCGTCGGCGGCGATGTCCGGCATGGCCTCGCTCTCCGCCACCGGGAAGCCGAGCAGGCTCGCCGGCTGTCCGACGCCCGTGGGGGGCGTCCAGAGGTAGTTGCCGTTCTCGTCCTTCAGCTTGCGCACCGCGCCCTGCGTCTTGCGGTTCATGACAAAGGTGGCGTTCTGGCGGTAGCCGCCCTTCAGCGCATAGACGAGATCGAGCAGCGGGTCGGCGGGCGTCGCCGAGGGAAAGGCGCCGGCCGCGCCGGTCGCCACATAGCCCACCTTGTCCCACGCCCAGGCGCTGTCGGCCACCTTGGTATAGGCGAGGAAGCCCTTGGGCTTCGCCACGCCGTCGCCGGTGACGAAGGCGGTGCCCTCCTGCTCGGCGAAGGCGGCGTCCACCTCCTGCGCCAGCCACTCCTCGATGTTCACCTGCGCATCATCGAGCAGCGCCTGCGTCGCCGCCGGCATGGCGTAGAGTTCCATGGCGGGGAAGGCGAGCTCGGCGAGGACGGGGCTGTCGGTCTGCGGACGCGCGGCGGTCTCGGCCGCCCAGCCGGAGGCGGGACCGGAGGTCATGAAGGGCTTGCGATAGGTGCCCGCGCCGATCACCCGCACCGAGGCGAGCGCGCGGATGGGCGAGAGCGCGGAGAGCCGCCGGCCGATCTCCTGCTCCGCCTCGTAGGGCACCAGATAGCCGCCGTCCGCGCCGGAGCCGGCGGAGAGGGCCTTCGCCTCCAGCGCCTTCAGGCCGCCGGCCTCGCCGTGGCGGGCATAGGTGTCGAAAGCGGACCCGTGTTGCGTCGCCTCCGCCGTCCGCTCGGGCGCGGCGCCCAGCGCCGGGCGGCGGGCCTTGGTGGCGAGGGCATCGAGCCGCGCCTGATGGGCGTCGAGGGCCGCATCGATGCGGGCGAGCTGCTCGGTGGTGAGCACGTCGGCGCCGCGCCGCTCCATCTGGGCCAGGCGCGCGTCGTTGGTCTCCTTGTAGGCCTCGAAGGCGGACAGGAAATCGGCGACGGCGATGCGCTGCTCGGCGCCGGCCACCTTGGTTTCAGGCGCGCCGGAATGGGCGTCAATGTTCAGCGACATGGGAAGAACCTTCTGTTGAGCGAAGATCAGGCGCCGGCAGAAGCGCGCAGGCGGGCGGCCGCGGCGGTGAGCAAAGCGGCC
>JAYSCE010000339.1:4802-5100 GCA_041915035.1 Xanthobacter sp. | reverse complement strand
GCTGCTCCACCAACGCCATCATCCATCTCATCGCCCAGGCCCGCCGCGCCGGGGCCGACATCACCCTCGATGATTTCGACGCGGCCAGCCGTCGTGTGCCGGTGCTCGCCAATGTCCGGCCGAGCGGCGATGCCTATCTGATGGAGGACTTCTACCTCGCCGGCGGCCTGCCGGCGCTGATGGGGCGCCTCGCGGACTTCCTCCACCTCGATGCCCTCACCGTCTCCGGCCGCACGGTGGGCGAGGCCATCGCGGGGGCGAAGGTGCACAATGACGACGTAATCCGCCCCCTCGACCA
>JAYSCE010000339.1:0-4792 GCA_041915035.1 Xanthobacter sp. | reverse complement strand
CGATTATCCCAGCCTCAAGGCCGCCACCGACGACGAAAACCTCGACGTGACGCCGGACCATGTGCTGGTGCTGCGCAATGCCGGCCCCCTGGGCGGCCCGGGCATGCCCGAATGGGGCATGCTGCCCATCCCGAAGGCGCTGGTGAAGGCGGGCGTGCGCGACATGCTCCGCATCTCGGACGCGCGCATGAGCGGCACCAGCTATGGCGCGTGCATCCTCCACGTCTCGCCGGAGAGCCATGTGGGCGGGCCTCTGGCGCTGCTGCGGACCGGCGACCTCGTCACCGTCGACGTGCCCAACCGGCGCATCGACATGGAGGTGCCGGCCGAGGAACTGGAGCGCCGCCGCGCCGCCTTGCCCGCGCCCGTGCCGCGCTATGAGCGCGGCTACGGCTGGATGTATTCCAAGCACATCAGCCAGGCGCATCTCGGCTGCGACTTCGACTTCCTGGAAACCTCCTTCGGCGCCGCCCCCGGCGAACCGGCCATCTACTGAGCAAGGAACACCCCGTGGAACTGCCTCGCAACGCCTTCAAGCACGCCATCTATGCCGGCCAGCAGCAGATCGGACTGTGGAGCAGCCTCGCCAGCCATGTGTCGGTGGAGATCCTTGCCGGTGCCGGCTTCGACTGGCTGCTGCTGGACACCGAGCATTCGGCCAACGAGGTGCCGATGGTGCTCAGCCAGCTCCAGGCCTGCATGGAGCACCCCTCCGTCATGCCCATCGTGCGTCCGCCGGTGAACGATCCAGTGGCCATCAAGCGGCTGCTGGACGCGGGGGTGCAGACCCTGCTCCTGCCCATGGTGGACACGCCGGAGCAGGCCGCCGACGCGGTGGCGGCGACGCGCTATCCGCCCGCCGGCATCCGCGGCTTCGCCGCTGCGTCCCGCGCCTCGCGCTTCGGCCGGATCAGCAACTATCACCAGCGCGCCCATGAGGAGATCTGCGTTCTGGTGCAGATCGAATCCCGGCTCGGCATGGACAATCTGGAGGCCATCTGCGCGGTGCCCGGCGTGGACGGGGTATTTATCGGCCCCGGCGACCTTTCGGCCGCCATCGGCTATCTGGGCGACCAGAACAACGAGCACATCGTTACGCTCATCGAGGGGCTGATCGGCCGCATCGTGAAGGCCGGCAACCGCGCCGGTATCCTCACCCCCAGCGAGCCTCTTGCCCGCCGCTACATCGCCGCCGGCTGCGTTTTCACCGCGGTCGGCTCCGACACCGGCCTCCTCGCCCGCAACGCCGAGGCGCTGGCGAAGCGGTTCCGCGGGTAGGGCGCCGCCCTATACCGCCTTCCGGCAAAGCCCGGTGAGGATCACTATGGCCGACAGCAGCGGCTGCGGCGCCGCGCGCATGCGCGTGCCAAGCCCCTGGCGCCACAGCATCGGAGAAGCCGAGACGATTGCTTGGACGGGCGAGCCGCGTGGGGAACGGCGCGATGGTCGCGACACTTCGCTCGTCCGGCGCCTGCATGTGGTGGGTGGATGCACCGGTCGGCATGGAGCTCTCCCGGCCCCTGCCTGTCAGGCCCGGAGCGCGAACGAAGGGGGGCGCAGGGCGCCCGCCGGAGCCGAGAGAATTCGAGATCGGTGGCCGCGCTCACCCGCTGCCAGCAGGTGCTGCAGGGGAGCCCGGGCACCCCGGAATTTGCGGCAACGCACTGGGCGCCCGGATTAGATAATTTGGCGAGCTACGGGTTTGAGACCGGGGCCGGGCGCGTGCGATCCCGTAGCGCGTCGGGGAGGATCGCTGTTTCGTTAAGGTCGAAATATCCGCGGCCCCCGTCACCATCCCCATCGCGAAATTCTACAGTTGCGGTGCGTCAATGCCCTGCTGCGGTGCAGCTGTAGCGTCGTCGCGCGGGACTTGGAAGGCGGTGCGAAAGCAGCCGCGAATCGCCGGAGGGACGGGATGCCGTTTCTTCGGAAGGGTTCGCGCGTGTTTTCGGAGCGCAGGCCATGACAGGAGGTCGTTCCATGAACGACGAAGGGACAATCCGGCGCAGGCCGCGATTGAAGACGCTCGCGGTGGCCGCCGCTGGCGTTGCGGTGGTTGGCGCGGCGGTTTTCGGGTGGATCGTCACCCCGCCGCGCATCGATGAGGGTGGCCGCACCCTGCCGCAGGTGGCGGATGCGGACTTGGTGGCGCGCGGCAAGTACATCGCCGAGCTGGGCGATTGCGTCGCCTGCCATACCACGGCGGACGGGAAGCCCATGGCCGGCGGGCGCGGGCTGGAGACGCCGTTCGGCATGCTCTATTCCACCAACATCACGCCCGATCCGAAGACTGGCATCGGCCGCTACAGCTTCGGCGCCTTTGATCGTGCCATGCGCAAGGGCGTGACCGCCGATGGCAGCCACATGTACCCGGCCATGCCCTACCCGTCCTATGCGAAGATGTCGCCGGACGACATGTATGCGCTCTACGTCTACCTCATGAAGGGCGTGCCGCCGGTGGACAGCCCCAACAGGGCGTCGGGAATCGGCTTCCCCTTCAACCAGCGCTGGACGCTCGCCTTCTGGAACGAGATGTTCCTCGACAGCCACCCCTTCGTCGCCGATGCCGGCAAAGGCGAGGTGTGGAATCGCGGCGCCTATCTGGTGCAGGGCCTCGGCCATTGCGGCGCCTGCCACACGCCGCGCGGCATCGGCTTCCAGGAACTCGCCATGGGCGAGGCCGGCGGCAGCGGCGACAAATTCCTCTCCGGCTCCAAGGTCGAGGAATGGAACGCGGTCAACCTGCGCGGCCTTGGCGATGTGGACGACACGGTGGAACTGCTGAAGACCGGCCAGAACCGCTTTGGCACCGTCTCCGGCTCCATGTCCGAGGTGATCCACAACTCCACGCTGAACTTCACCGTCGCCGATCTCCTGGCCATCGCCACCTATCTCGGCGGCCTCCCCACCGACCAGCCCCGGGCGCACCGCCCGGCGACACCGGACACGGGGGTGCCCGCGGCCATGTTCACCACCCGCGGCGGGCTGGCCTATGCCCAGTTCTGCGCCGATTGCCATCGCCTGAACGGGGCTGGCGTCGCCAAGGTATTTCCGCCGCTCGCCGGCAATCCCACCGTGGCGGCGAAAGACCCCTCGACGCTGGTCCACATCACCCTCACCGGCTGGGCGACGGCGCAGACGCAGGCGCATGCCCGTGTCTTCACCATGCCCGGCTTTGCACGGCTGGGGGACGAGGAGATCGCGGACATCCTTACTTTCGTCCGTGCCAGCTGGGGCGAGAATGCCGCGCCGGTCACGGCCGCGCAGGTGAAGGGGGCGCGCGCCACGCTCGATCCGAAGGTGGATACCCGCCCCTTCGACACGCCGCGCATCGCGGATGTGCTGAAGGAGCCCAACGCGTCCCAGCTGGTGCGCGGCATGCGCCTCAACACCGAGACGCATACCCTGCTGCCGAAGAATGTCGGCAACGTGCTGAACTGCTCCAGCTGCCACCTCAATGCCGGCACGGTGGCCGATGGCTCGCCCTATGTGGGCGTCTCCGCCTTCTTCCCCAGCTATGCGCCACGGGCCGGGCGGGAGATCACACTGGAAGACCGCATCAACGGCTGCTTCCTGCGCTCCATGAACGGCAAGCCGCTGGCCAAGGACGGCGATGACATGAAGGCCATGGTCGCCTATTTCGACTGGATGAAGCGGGAGACCAAGCCCGAGGACAAGGTGGAGGGCCGCGGCGTCGGCAAGATCAGCCAGCAGATCAAGCCGGATACGCAGAACGGCGCCAGGGTCTACGCCGCCCAGTGCGCCGTCTGCCACGGGTCGAACGGAGAGGGGATCAAGGATGCTGCCGGCGCCTTTGTTTATCCCCCGCTCTGGGGCGACCAGTCCTTCAACATCGGCGCGGGCATGGCGCGCACCTACACGGCCGCGGCCTTCGTGAAGCGCAACATGCCCATCGGCTTCCACGGCGGCTTCCCGCTGGGCCAGGGCGGCCTCACCGACCAGGAGGCTGTGGATGTGGCCGAATACTTCAGCCACATGCCGCGGCCGGACTTCGCCCCCAAGGTGAATGACTGGCCGAAGGACAAGAAGCCGGCGGACGCCCGCTACTGACCCCCTGAAACAACGAGCGCCCGGACCGTGCAGGGTCCGGGCGCTCGCGCATCCCCCCGTCGCGGGACAATGGACGGGGTGGAAAGGGGATGGGTTGGAAGAACTCAGACGGGAAGCACCACCACCTTCGTGCCGTTCGGCACGCGGCGGTACAGGTCGATCACGTCCTGGTTCATCATGCGGATGCAGCCGGAGGAGACCGCCTCGCCGATGGTCCAGGGCTCGTTGGTGCCGTGGATGCGGTAGAGCGTGTCCCTGCCGTCCTTGAACAGATAGAGCGCGCGGGCGCCGAGCGGATTGGTCTCGCCGCCGGCCATGCCGCCGGTCCAGGGGCGATACTTGCCGGGCTCGCGCGCGATCATGGCGTCGGTGGGCCGCCAGCTCGGCCATTCGCGCTTGGCGCCCACATTCGCCGTGCCGGAGAATTCGAGCCCTTCGCGGCCGACGCCGACGCCGTAGCGCAGCGCCTTGCCATTCTCCTGCACGAGGTAGAGGAAGCGGTTTTTCGGATCGACGACCAGCGTGCCCGGCTCCTGTCCGGCGGGGGCGTTCACCAACTGGCGGACGTTGCGGGGCTTGATGTCGTCCGGGTCGGCGGCGGGAATGCGGAAGCCGCCATCCTCCAGCGCGCCATAGCGTGCAGCATCGGCCGGGGCAACTCGTGGTGGCGCCTTCACCGGCTTCTCGTCCTGTGTGGTCACGCAGGCGCCCAGCGCCAGCG
>JAYSCE010000338.1:0-5114 GCA_041915035.1 Xanthobacter sp. | reverse complement strand
TCGACATGCGCATGGTCCGGCTGGCGGGTGCGATCGCCGATCCACAGCAGGTGGCCGGAGGTCGCGTACCAGTCGCCCGAAGTGGAATCGACGCGGGTCAGGGCCTGTTCGTAGCCAAGCAGGAGCGCCTCGTGGCTCGTGAAGAAATCCGTCGAGCTCATCTCGGGATGGCTCTTGGGATCGATCCCGCAGGCGCGCATGAAGTCCAGCGCCTCCGTGATCCGGTTCGCCAGTTCCTGATACCGCGAGGACTGGGGCGAATCCTTCACGAACCCCAGCATCCAAGCGTGGGCGTTGGCGAGGTTGGCATAGCCGCCGGTGGCGAAGGCGCGCAGCAGGTTGAGCGTCGCCGCCGACTGGCGGTAGGCCTCGAGCTGGCGGCGCGGGTCCGGGATGCGGGCAGCTTCCGTGAAGGCGATGTCGTTGATGATGTCGCCGCGGTAGCTGGGCAGCGTCACGCCGTTCTCGGTCTCGGTGTCCGAGGACCGGGGCTTGGCGAACTGCCCGGCGATGCGGCCGACCTTCACCACCGGGGAGCCGCCGGCGAACGTCAGCACCACCGCCATCTGCAGGAAGACGCGGAAGAAGTCGCGGATGTTGTCGGCCGAATGCTCGTCGAAGCTCTCGGCGCAGTCGCCACCCTGCAGGAGGAAGGCTTCGCCGCGGGCGACCTTGGCGATCTCGGCCTTCAGGCGGCGCGCCTCACCTGCAAAAACGAGCGGGGGGTAGGAGGCGAGCTTGTGCTCCACCTCTTCCAGCTGCGCCTTGTCCGGATAATTGGGCATCTGGAGGCCGGGATAAAATCGCCAGCTATCCGGACGCCAGCCTTCGGCGCGGCGGGAAGCCTCGGCGCCAGGGACGGGAGCGGACTGCGGGCGGGTCACCATTTGACTCTCCATTTGCATAAGGCCGGCCGGTTGTCCGGTCCGGTCCGTCCCGCTGGTGCGCCTCCGGCGTTCCTCTTGTGTTCGCGGGATCGGAAGGCGGGCTTATACACGAAGCCCGTGCGCACCGAAAGGATGCGGCGCAACGGGGCGTTCCGTCCCGCAGCAGGCGCGCAGCGGGAGGCCTTCTCTTGGCCACGCCCATCGCCTATGAGGAGGAACGCGCCAGCGTGCTCCCGCCGTCACCTCCGGCACCCCACCTGAAATGTCCGTGTCTGTTGCGGGACACGCCAACGCCCGAGCCTGTCATGTCACAGCCCCATCGCGCGCCGGCGCCGGCCTCCGCTTCTGCCTCGCCGCGCGGACCCGCGCCCGGGAAGCCCGGCGCCCACGGTCCTGCCTTCCAGGGGCCCGGCTTCATGGAATTCGTGGCGCTCATCGCCCTGCTCATGGGCATGACCGCCTTTTCCATCGACAATCTGCTGCCCGCCTTCGGCGCCATCCGGGCCGATTTCGCGCTGGACAATCCCAATCACGTGCAGGTGATGGTCTATGCCTATCTCATCGGCATCGGCGGCGCGCAGTTCTTCTACGGCTCCATCTCCGACGTGCTGGGGCGCCGCCCCATCCTGTTCGCCGGCCTCGCGATCTATGCGGCAGGCAGCCTCCTCGCCTTGTTCACCCGCGATTTCGACGTGCTCATCGTCGCCCGGCTGATCCAGGGCACGGGCGCGGCGGCGGGGCGGGTGCTGGCCATCGCCATCGTGCGCGATCGCTTCGAGGGGCGCGACATGGCGCGGATCATGTCGCTGAGCATGATGGTGTTCCTCACCGTGCCCATCATCGCGCCGGCGCTGGGCAGCCTCATCCTGCTTTTCGGCTCGTGGCACCTCATCTTCGTCGCCATGCTGCTGCTGGCGCTCGCGCTGTTCGTCTGGTTCGGCGTCAGGATGCCGGAGACGCTGCATCCCGAATACCGAATCCCCTTCTCGCTGCGCTCCATCGGCAAGGCGGCCATGCTGACGCTCACCACGCGCCGCTCGGTGGGCTATGCGGTGGCCATCGGGCTGATGATGGGCTCGCTGATGGCCTATGTGGGCTCCGCCTCGCAGGTGTTCCAGACCGACGTCTACCGCCTCGGCAACCTCTTCCCCATCGCCTTCGCGGCGGTGGCGGGCATCATGGCGGTGGCCTCCTTCCTCAATGCCAGCCTCGTTCACCGGCTCGGCATGCGGCGGCTGTCCCACGCCGGCATCCTCGGCTTCATCGCCGCCGGGGCGCTGATGGTGGCTTCAAGCCTGATCTGGGACGGCAAGCCGCCGCTGATCCTGTTCTGCGCCCTGGTGGCGGCGGGGCAGTTCCTGTTCGCGCTCACGGTGCCGAACTTCAATTCCATGGCCATGGAGCCGCTCGGCGCGGTGGCGGGCACCGCCTCGTCCTTCATCGGCGGCTTCACGACGCTCATGGCGGCCGTGCTGGGCTTCGTCGTCGGCAGCCATTTCGATGGCACCGTGATGCCGCTGAGCCTCGGCTACATGGTGCTGGGCGCGCTCGCGCTCGTGTTCGTGCTGTGGGCGGAGAAGGGCAAGCTGTTCGGCCACCAGCACTGACGGCAGCGACTGAGGACATGACTGCCCTGCGTCAGCGGCGCGAAGTGTGTCGGGGAACTGTCCGCAAGGCGTGATAGAACAAGCTTCGACACCGACACGCTTGCGCCATTCCGCGCCTGCGGGATCGACCGACATCAGGAGCCCCACAGGAGCCCCCATGCCCCAGCTCTCGCCCGAAGGCCAGGCGGCCATCAACGCCATTTCCCAGCGCACCGGCTTCAGCCCGGATGCGGTGACCTCCATGTTGTTTTCGGTGATCGCCGGCAACGGCACCATGGCCCAGTTCAGCCATCCCGAATTCGGCGGCTCCGGCCAGTGGATGGCCGGCGGGATGACCATGGTCTCCGACATGTTCAACAACTACCTGAAGGGCCGCGTGGACGGCCTGTGCAGCGAATTGTCGAACCTGGTCGCCAGCCAGCCCGGCCTCACCCAGACCGGCAGCTTCCAGTCGCAGAGCCAGGGGGGCGGTTACTCCGGCGGGGGACAGTGGCAGACGAGCGGCGGCGGCGGCTTCGGCGGCAATATGGGCGGCTCGATGGGCGGCAACCAGCCGAGCCTGTTCGTGCCGGAGGCCTCCGGCGGTTTCAACTGGTGGCCGGCCGATCTCGGCCAGCCGGCCAGCACCGGCGCACAGAATGGCGTGCGCTACGCCTACTTCCCCGGCGCGCGGCGCCTCGCCATCGATCTGAACGGGCAGGTGACGGTCTATGACAGCCTCGATCACCAGATCGGCGGCTTCTCCCAGCAGCAGGGCGGATCGGGCAGCCTGACCTTCACCAGCCAGTATGGCACGGTGTTCGTCTCCAGCCTGCCCATCGTCAGCGGCGCGCCGCAGGCCCCGGCTTACGCGCAGCAGGCGCCGTCCTATGCCCCGCCGCCGCCCGCGTATGATCCGCCGCCGCAGCCCCAATCCTTCGGCAGCCCGCAGCCGCTGGGCCAGAACGAGGTGATCTCGGCCATCGAGAAGCTGGCCGACCTGCACGCCAAGGGCATCCTCAGCGACCAGGAATTCAGCACCAAGAAGGCCGAGCTGCTCAGCCGGCTGTGAGGGGGCGGGCGGTCGGCAGGGGCTTCCCTTCCCAATGCCCTCAGAAGTTCTTGTCCGGCCAGCGGCACAGATCGGCGATGAGGCAGCGCCCGCAGGCGGGCTTCGCCGCCTTGCAGATGTAGCGGCCGTGCAGGATCAGCCAGTGGTGGGCGTGCAGCTTGAAGCGGTCGGGGATGCGCGCCTCCAGCCCCAGCTCCACCGCCAGCGGCGTCGCGCCGGGGGCGAGGCCGGTGCGGTTGGCGACGCGGAAGAGGTGGGTGTCCACCGCGATGGTGGGCACGCCGAAGGCGATGTTGAGCACCACGTTCGCCGTCTTGCGCCCGACCCCCGGCAGCGCCTCCAGCGCCTCGCGGTCCTTGGGCACCACGCCCGCATGGCGCTCCAGCAGCAGGCGGGACAGCTCCACCACGTTCTTCGCCTTGCCCCGGAACAGGCCCAGCGTGCGGATGTGGTGCGCCACCTGATCCTCGCCGAGCGCCACCATGGCTGCGGGGGTGGCGGCGGCGGCGAACAGGCCCTTGGTCGCCTTGTTCACGCCCGTGTCGGTGGCCTGCGCGGAGAGCACCACGGCGACGAGCAAGGTGAAGGCATCGGAATGGTCCAGCTCGCCCTTGGGCTCGGGGTCCTGCGCCTCGAAGCGGGTGAAGGCCTCGGTGATCTCGGCATCGGACCAGGGCGAGACCGTCCGCCCATGCACCGCCGCCGCCGCATTGGCCACGGCCTTGTTGCGTCGGGGCAAGGGGGCAGGCGGCGGAGCGGCCTTTCCAGCGGGCTTCTTGGCGGTCGATGCCTTTCCTGCGGGAGCCTTTGACGGCGCGCCGACCCTCGCCGCCTTGCCCGGTGCAGCCTTGCCCGTCACGGAGACAAGTGGAGCCTTGGGCTTCTTGACGGCAGTTGCGTTCACGCCGGCTGCCCCCTTCGCCGCCCTCACCGCGCGTACGGGCGCGGCGGCGTCGGCCTCGGGGAGGGGAGAGGGTTTCGGCGGATTGATCCTGCGCGGCATTTTTCGGGTATACTGCCCAGCAATGCCCCAGACCAGCGACCGAGACAGCGCACCCGAGACGCACGCGCAGGCTCAAGACGAGCCCGTGGTCTATGCGGTCACGCTCGCGCCGCACCGGTCCCTCTCCAGGCGCGGCTTCTTCTGGGTGATGGCGGGCATCGGCGCCGTGAGCTTCGTGTCCGGCGCGGCTTTTCTCGCCATGGGCGCGTGGCCCATCTTCGGCTTCTTCGGCCTGGATGTGCTTCTGATCTACATCGCCTTCCGCGCCAGCTTCCGCTCGGCGCGGGCGCGCGAGCACATCCTCGTCACGCCGAGCCTCGTGGAAATCCGCCGCGAGCCGGCGGCGGGGCGGCCCTCCACCACGCGGCTCAACCCGTTCTGGACCCGGCTGTGGCGCGAGGACGACGAGGAGCACGGGACGCTGGATGTCGCCCTCATCAGCGGCAAGCGCACCGTGCCGGTGGGCCGCTTCCTCGGTCCCGTCCAGAAGGCGGAGCTGGCGAGCGACCTCACCGAGGCGCTGGCGGTGGTGAACCCGAACCGGCAGGACGAAACCGGCGATCTCG
>JAYSCE010000337.1:0-5117 GCA_041915035.1 Xanthobacter sp. | reverse complement strand
GGCGACGCTCATGAGCGCGATGGCGATGAGCACCATCAGCTTGGAGTGGTGCACCATGCGGCTGATGAGACCGGCGTACCAGTGCTCGGCCTTGCCGTAGATGGCGTTGAAACCGCGATAGATGAAGTTGCGCTTCTCCGGCGGCACCGGCTGGCGCAGCCACAGGGCGCACTGCGTCGGCTTCAGGGTGGCCGCGTTGATGGCCGAGATGAAGGCGGTCGCCGCGATGACAAGGGCGAACTGCTTGAACATCTGCCCTGACAGGCCGGGAATGAACGAGGCCGGCAGGAACACGGACATCAGCACGAGGGTGATGCCCACCACCGGGCCGAACAGTTCGTCCATGGCCTTCTCGGCCGCGGGCTGTCCCGCCATGCCCTCCTCGATGTGCCGCGCCACGCCTTCCACGATGACGATGGCGTCATCCACCACGATGCCGATGGCAAGAATGATGGCGAACAGGGTCGAGAGGTTGATGGTAAAGCCCATGGCGTCCATGGCGGCGAAGGCGCCGATGATGGTCACGGGCACGGTCGTCGCGGGCACCAGCGTCGCGCGCCAGTCCTGCAGGAACAGCAGGATGACGACGAGGACGAGGATCGCCGCCTCGAACAGGGTCTTCCACACCTCGTCGATGGAGGCCGTCACGAACAGGGTGGTATCGAAGGGGATGGCGTAGTCGAGACCTTCGGGGAAGCTCTTCTTCAGGTCCTCCATCTTCGCGGCCACGCGCTTGGCCACGTCGAGGGCGTTGGCGGCGGGAAGCTGGAAGATGCCGATGCCGGCCGCAGGCTTGTTGTCCTGCATGAAGTCCTTGGAATAGCTCTGCGACCCCAGCTCGACGCGGCCGATGTCGCGGATGCGCACGATCCGGCCGCCGTCGGAATTGTCCACCTTGACGATGATGTTCTCGTAGTCCTTCACGTCATCGAGGCGGCCCGCGACGTTGACGGTATATTGGAACGACGTGTTGGATGGCGCCGGCGGAAGGCCCAACTGGCCGGGCGTGACGAGCTGGCTCTGCTTCTGGATGGCGTTGGAGACGTCCGTGGGCGTGAGACCGAAGGCCTGCATGCGGTCCGGGTCCATCCACACGCGCATGGCGTAGGTGCCGGCGCCGAACACCGCGACGTTGGCGACGCCATCCACCCGCTCCAGCTCGTTCTGGACGTTGATGATGGCGTAGTTGTTCAGGAACAGGCCGTCATAGCGCCCGTCCGGCGAGATCAGGGTCACGAACTCGAGGATCGAGGTGCCCTTCTGCAGAATGGTCACGCCCTGCGCCTGAACCGCCGTCGGCAGCGAGGCGAGGGCGATGTTGACGCGGTTCTGCACCAGCACCTGCGCCATGTTCGGATCGGTGCCGATGGCGAAGGACACGACCAGCGTGTAGGTGCCGTCCGACGCCGACCACGACTGCATGTAGATCATGCCCTCGACGCCGTTCACCTGCTGCTCGATGGGCAGGGCGACGGTGTCGATGAGCGTCTTGGCGGACGCGCCGGGATAGGAGGTCGAGACCGACACCGTGGGCGGCACGATGTTGGGATACTGCGACACCGGCAGGCGGATCAGCGAGACGAGGCCGATCAGCACGAAGACCATTGCGAGGACGTTCGAGAGGACCGGCCGCTCGATGAAAAAGCGCGAAATCATGGGCGCTGCCTCATGTTCGAGGGCGGGTCAGTTCTTCGGCGTCGCAGGGGTTGCGCCCGGCGTCGTCGGAGCCGAGGGCTGCGGCGGCACCGAGGGAATGGCGCGGGCCGGAGCGTCGGCGGGCGCCACTCCGGCGGGCTTCGGCAGAGGCTTGGTGCCGTCATCCACCGGCGGGGCGATGGCGACGATCTTGCCCACTTCCACGTCGATCTTGGAGCCGGGCACGGCGCGCTGCATGCCGTTGATGATGACGCGATCCGTGGACTTCAGCCCGCTCAGTACCGCGCGCAGTCCGTCCGCCTGGAGCTGGCCGAGGGTAATCTGCGTCTGCCCGACCACATTGTCGGAGCCGACGGTGAGCACATAGGGGCCGAGCTGGTTGTAGCTGACAGCCGAGTCCGGAACGAGAATGGTCGGCGCCGGCTGGCCGAGCGGCACGCGCACGCGGGCGAACAGGCCGGGCAGCAGGACGAAGTCGTCGTTCTGGAAGATGCCGCGGACGGTGAGCGTGCCCAGGTTGGGGTCCACCTGCGGCGCGATGTAATCGATGCGCCCCGCATGGGGATAGCCGGTCTCGGTCTGGAGGCCGATCTCGATCGGGATGTCCGGCAGGTCGCGGGTGAGGCCGGTGAGGGAGCGGCCCTGCTTGGCCAGCTGCTCCTTGATTCGCAGAACTTCCTGCTCGCTCAGCGTGAACCACACCCAGATGGGGTTGAGCTGGACGATGGTCGCGAGCTTGGTGGGGCCGCTGTAGCCGACGAGGGCGCCCACATCCTGAAGATGGGCCGTCACGGCGCCGTCGAACGGCGCGTTGACCTGGGTATAGCCGAGGTTGATCTGGGCGAGCTGCAGCGAGGCTTCGGCATTGGCCACCTGGGCCACCGCGGAATCGCGCTTGGCGCGCGCCTGGTCGAGGGCGGCCTGCGAAGCGAAGTCCTGCTTGGCGAGCTGGTTCTGGCGGTTGAACTCGGCCTCGGCCTGCACCTGCGACGCCTGGTTGGCCGCGAGCGTCGCCTTCGCCTGGTCGACCTGAGCGATGTAGGTGTCCTGCTCGATCACGAACAGGGTGGTGCCCTTCTTGGCGAAGGCGCCGTCCTTGTAATTGATGTTGGTGAGGAAGCCCTGCACGCGCGCGTTCAAATCCACCGAATTGATGGCGGCGGTGTTGCCGGTCAGTTCGAGGAAGCGCGTCACCGGCTGTTCCAGGACGGTCGCGACCGTCACCTTGGGCGGCGGCGGGGGTACGTAGGTGTTCTTCTCCTCGCATGCGGAGAGAAGGAAGGCAGCTCCGAGGGCGACGCTCGCGCAGCCCAGCCGACCCGACACCCTGATACCCCCCACCATACCACTACCCCCAATATCCAGTCGCGGCGGATACTAAGCATCGGGCAACGGATGTGTCCATGAAAGGAATTGCCCGGATGCGCCGCGACGGTCGATTGCCGCGGCACCTATGCACCGCGGCAACGCTTCGTCACAGCGCCGGCCTGGAGGGCTTCGCGGCACCCGCCTCGCATTGACATTGCCCCGACCCGTTCATAAGTGTCCGCATGGTGTGCTGCCCGCGGAAGCGGGGCGGTTGCGGCTGCGCGTTCGTTCGCTGCGCCCGCCTGTCCCGCCTTCGGACTTGCTGATGCCCCATTGCGGGTGTCCAACGGCGCGCATCGTTGCCCGGAGGTCCGGCGGTCCGTCTCCGCCCTCCTTCAGACCTGACGGAACGGAATAGAGAAACCCATGTTTGGTGGACTTGCCCGCAAGCTCTTCGGCTCCGCGAACGATCGCCGGGTGAAGGGCTATCGTCCCCGCGTCCAGGCCATCAATGCGCTGGAGAAGGAGCTGGAAGCCCTCTCCGACGACCAGCTGCGGGCCCGCACGGAAGATTTCCGCCGCCAGCTTGCCGAGGGCAAGACCACCCTCGACGACCTGCTCGTTCCCGCCTTCGCCACCGTGCGCGAGGGCGCCAAGCGCGCACTGGGCATGCGCCATTTCGACGTGCAGCTCATCGGCGGCATGGTGCTGCACGAAAGCTCCATCGCCGAGATGAAGACCGGCGAAGGCAAGACCCTGGTCGCCACCCTCCCCGTCTACCTCAACGCGCTGGCCGGCAAGGGCGTGCACGTGGTGACGGTGAACGACTACCTCGCCAAGCGCGACGCCGAGTGGATGGGCAAGCTCTACCGCTTCCTCGGCCTGTCCACGGGCATCATCGTCCACGGCCTCGACGACGACGAGCGCCGCGCCGCCTACGCCAGCGATGTCACCTACGCCACCAACAACGAGCTGGGCTTCGACTACCTGCGCGACAACATGAAGTATGAGCGCGCCCACATGGTGCAGCGCCCGCACTTCTACGCCATCGTCGACGAGGTGGACTCCATCCTCATCGACGAGGCCCGCACGCCGCTGATCATCTCCGGCCCGCTCGACGACCGCTCGGACTTCTACAACACCATCGACCTGTACATCCCCCGCCTCTCCAAGGAGGATTACGAGGTGGATGAGAAGCAGCGCACCGTCACCATGACGGAAGCGGGCATGGAGAAGATGGAGCAGATGCTGACCGAGGCCGGGCTCCTGAAGTCCGAGAGCCTCTACGACATCGAGAACGTCTCGGTGGTCCACCACGTCAACCAGGCGCTTCGCGCGCACGCTTTGTTCCAGCGGGACAAGGACTACATCGTGCGCAACGACGAGGTCGTCATCATCGACGAGTTCACCGGCCGCATGATGCCGGGCCGGCGCTATTCGGAAGGCCTGCACCAGGCGCTGGAGGCCAAGGAGCGCGTCCAGGTCCAGCCGGAGAACCAGACGCTCGCCTCCATCACCTTCCAGAACTATTTCCGCCTCTACGAGAAGCTGGCGGGAATGACCGGCACCGCGGCCACCGAGGCGGCCGAGTTTCAGGACATCTACAAGCTCGAAGTGGTGGAAGTGCCCACCAACGTGCCGGTTTCCCGCATCGACGACGATGACGAGGTGTACCGCTCCGCCGGCGAGAAGTACGCGGCCATTATCGAGCTCATCAAGGAATGCAGCGCCCGGGGCCAGCCGGTCCTCGTGGGCACCACCTCCATCGAGAAGTCGGAGCTTCTGGCCGAGCTTCTGAAGCAGGCTGGCTTCCACCAGATCGACTTCTCCGATCCGGCCGCCTTCGCCCATGACCGCTCGGGCAAGGCCTTCGCGGTGCTGAACGCGCGCTACCACGAGCAGGAGGCGTACATCGTTTCCCAGGCCGGCGTGCCGGGCGCGATCACCATCGCCACGAACATGGCCGGCCGCGGCACCGACATCAAGCTGGGCGGCGCCGCCGACATGCGCATCGCGGCCGAGCTGAAGGACCTGCCCGAGGGCGAGGAGCGCACCGCCGCCGAGGCCCGCATCCGCGCAGAGGTGGAGGAGCTGAAGCAGAAGGCGCTGGCCGCCGGCGGCCTGTTCGTGCTCGGCACCGAGCGCCACGAGAG
>JAYSCE010000336.1:0-5132 GCA_041915035.1 Xanthobacter sp. | reverse complement strand
TGCCGGTGCTGGGGCATGCCACGTGGCACCTCTATCGCCGGGCCGTGGCACCTCTCTCCTGAGAGACGACGCCGATGTCAGGAGGCGTCGGCGTCCTTACCCTTGCGTTTCGGCTTGGGCGCTGCCGCATCGGAAGCCCGCGCCGTCTTCGCCGCAGCCGAGGATCCAGCGGATTTGGCGGCTGCGGCTTTGGTCGCAACTCCCGGGCCATCCGCGCTGCCGATGGACTTCTGCGCGGACTTGGCCTTGGTCGGCTTGGGCTTCAAAACTTTAGCTGGCTTGGTGATCTTAGCTACCTTCAAGACCTTCGGCGGCTTGGCTTCGCCTGTGGCCGGCACCGCACCGCCATCGTCGGGCGTCAGCGCCCGCGAAGCCAGAACCTTCGCCTTGGCGGCCCGCGCCTTGGCTTCCTTATTCTTGGCCATCTTCGCTCGGGCGACGACCGTGCCCGCATCCTCCGCCTCGGCCCCATGATCGAGTTGCCCGCGTGATGAGGACGAACTCACCGAGGCGGCGAGACTTTCCTGATCCGTGACAGATCGCGCCCCAGCCTTTGCGGACTTCCCCTTCTCCGACTTGGCCTTCTCCAGCTTGGCCTTGCCCGCCTTGGCTTTGGCCGGCTTTTCATCGGCCTTCGCGACCTTGGCCTTGCCAGCCCGCGCCTTGCCAGCCTTGGCACCGACTTCGCTGCCTTTAATCTGGTCGGCCTCAATCGCCTTGGATTTGGGCGCCTTCGCCTTGAGCATGGCCGGTTCGGCCACAGCGGCGGCGGCAGCCAGCTTCTCCTGCCAGCGCCGGGCCATGATGTCCCCGAAAGACAGGATGAGTTGGGAGAGGTCTTCCTCCTGAACCGCCGCAGCGGCCGTCTCGATGGAGAACCAGAAGCCGTAGCGCTGGAACCGTTCCGGCCACTTCTGCAGCAGGCGCTTCACCTTGAGCGGGAAGACCAGCACGTCACACAGCACGGAGCGAGTGCCGAGGCGCTTCTCATAGGTGTAGGCCCCGAGCGGTTCACGGGAAACGACGCCGACAAGGCCGGCCTCCTCGTAAGACTCGCGCGCCGCCGTCTTGGGCGGAGTGAGGCCCTTGATCGGCCATCCTTTTGGAATCACCCAACGGCGCGTTTCCCGGGAGGTGATGAGCCGAATCTGCACCTCGCCGTCGCGCCGCACGCGGTAGGGCAAGGCAGCATATTGCACTCGGCGCCCGCTCGAGACGCCCGCAGCAACCGGAATATGGGGCCAATCCGACCAAGGCGCCATTGACGATCCAGGAGCGGCGGAGCGTGAAAGACGAACCCGGTGACCAAGAACCCATTCTTCCGCCCGCCGACGGCAGAATCGGTCATCAAGACTGATCTATCACAAAGCATTCCCCCGAAGAAATCGCCCGGCCGCCGCGGCCGCTGCCTCACTGGGGTTCGGCTTCGTAGACCACGACGGTGCGCGCCCTTACCTCTATCTCACCTGCCTCGACCGGCACCGCCATGCGAGCCGCATCGGCTTTCATCATCATTGGCGCCGGCATGATCGGACCGCTGTGCTGCCCCTCGGGCTGGATCGACATGATGCGCGTGAGCCGAAGCCCCGCAGCCGCGGCGACGCCCTTGGCCTGCTCAATGGCGTCCTTCACCGACGCGGTCCGCGCCTCGCCTTCCAGCCGATCCGTATCGGCGAGGGCGAAGGACAGGCCTGATGCCTGGTTGGCGCCCGACTGCACCACCTTGTCCAGCAGTCCACCGAGCTTGCCGAGGTCACGCACCTTGATCCGGACCGAATTGCGCACCTCGAAGCCGATCAGCTTCGGCGCGTCGCGGGACGGCGGCTGCGGGAAGGACTGCTGCGGCTGGATGGAAAAGGAGGAGGTTGAGATATCGTTCGGCGCAATGCCCGAAGCCTTCAGCGCCGCGATCACATCCGCAACCGCCTTGGAATTGGCGGCAAGCGCATCGTCGGCAGTCTTCGCATTACTCACGACGCCGGTCGTAAGCACCGCCATGTCAGGCGGAGCAGTGCGCGTTGCCTCTCCCACCACCGTGATGGTCGCCGCCGCTGCCACAGGGCCCGATACAGCCAGCGTTGCGGCGAAGGCCGCTGCAATCACGGCCGCAGTGCTGACCGCGGCACGCGGGAAGGAAACGAAGCCGGCCGGCGAATGACGCATGGAGGTATCCTCGTTCGGCCCCGGCTATGCCCCGGGGGGAACGGCAGACGACCCCGCGAACGCGGCGCCATTGCGGCGAAGCCGCCGCCATCCCCACCCTAGCGGCACCCTCCTCACGCGAGGGCTGGAATCTGTTGTTCCCGCGCGGCAGGATTGCTAGAGCAGCACGCATAAGGCGTGCGGGGGCCTGTAGCTCAATGGTTAGAGCTGACCGCTCATAACGGTTAGGTTGCAGGTTCGAGTCCTGCCGGGCCCACCAATTTCCCTTATCATAAGATATCACGGCGTCACGCGGAGCACCGACGGGCGCCCGCCGTTGCTTGTCTCTTTGCCACACGGGCTATCAGGAGCTAACATGACATAACGTTCGATTGACGGTATTTTTGACAGTACCGTCAGGTGCGAGGGGAGGGAAAAATACCGTCACTCTCAGATGCGGCGTGCCGGAATGCAAAGGCCGGAGACAAGCCCGCCAAGATCCATGATTCCGGCGGTCTCTACCTGTTCATTTCGCCGGCCGGCGGAAAGCTCTGGCGAGTGGACTACCGCCATCAAGGGAAGCGCCGTACCGCCAGCCTAGGCGCGTATCCTGGCGTCAGCCTCGCTGCCGCCCGCAAGGCGCGGGACGATCTCAAAAGCCACCTCTCTGCCCAGTTGGACCCTGCCCAGGTGAAGAGGCAGGAAAAGCGGACAAAGCAGGCATTGTCCGCGAACACCTTCGAGAAGATCGGCCGAGAATGGTTCACGGCGAAAGTGCCAAGCTGGGTTCCCTCCTACTCCGACCGCCTTATGAGCCGATTGGAGGCGGATATATTTCCCCCGCTCGGCCGGCGCCCGATCGCGGAGATCGAGCCGCCGGATGTCTTGGAGGCAATACGGAAGGTTGAGGCACGTGGCGCAGTGGAACTCGCCAAGCGTGAGATGCAGGTGGTGGGTCAGATTTTCCGTTTCGCCATCGCCAGTGGTCGCGCGAAGCGGGATCCGACGCAGGACTTGCGTGGGGCCCTCAAGTCACCAGGCAGACCGCAGCACCATCGCGCAATGCCGCGAGACGATCTGCCCGGCTTCCTTCATGCGCTGGACGCCTATGACGGCGAACCCATGACGAAGCTCGCCCTCAAGATCATGGTGCTGACGTTCGTGCGCACCGGTGAATTGCGCGCCGCGCGCTGGGCCGAGTTCGAAGGTCTCGATGGACCCGAGCCGCTGTGGCGGATTCCCGCCGCTCGGATGAAGATGCGATTCGAGCACCTGGTGCCCATCGCTCCCCAAGTGGTGGCCGTGCTGCAGGACCTTCGCCCGCTCGCCGGTCGTAACCCGCACCTGTTCCCCTCCCCCGGCAAGGAGGGCTTCATGTCCAACAACACGATGCTCTTCGCCATGTACCGCATGGGCTACCACGGGCGGGCGACAGTGCACGGGTTCAGGGGCATGGCGTCCACGTGGCTGAACGAGGCCGGGTACAACCCCGATTGGATCGAGCGGCAGCTGGCGCATGACGAAAGGAACGAGGTCCGCGGCGCCTACAACAGCGCCCAATACCTCGCCGGCCGCCGGCAGATGATGCGCGACTGGGCGGACTTCCTTGACCGCGCGGTGGCGACAGTCTGACTCCGGGGAAACGGGACACGGAAAACCCGCTGGCAGACGCCACCCCGGCCGCGACCGGGACACAACAGCCGATTTCCGGGACACGACGGGCGAAAAGCGGGACATCCCCGGTTTGGGCGAGTGCAGGCACGCTGTCACCACCACCGATGCTTGCGAGCCTTTCACGCGTACGCGCGCGCGTGCGCGCCGTTTGAACAAACCCTATAAAAGGAAATGGTTGAGAGCAGTTCTTATGGAAAGAGCAGCTCTAGATTGAGAACAGCTCTCAGGGGGCGAAGCCCCCATAGAGCAGCTCTCAAGACCTATCCCCGATAATGCTCCCGGGCCCCGCGCGCGGATGCCCCAGCACCGAGCGGGCCGAGCGCTCGCTTGGGGCTCGCTCCCGTCGGCTGAAGGGCGCGGCAATCCGCAGCGCCCCCCCCCAGCTCTGCGTCGCGGTGCCAACCCCTGCGGTGCGAACGCCCGCCCACGGCCACGCCAAGCGATCTGAGGCGGTAGGCCCGGGGGTAGTTTTCGACTTGAGGGTGTGGATCCCGGACCGGCGGGGGTCCATCGCGCGACATGGAGCCCAAATAGGGTTTTTCGCCCCCACCACAAAGATCGCGACGGATCGTCAAAGTTCAGCAGACGGGATTCCCCAACCCGAGGCGCTGCGATTCCCTCGCCGCATGCTCAACCGCCTTGACCGCGCCCTCAGCTCGATCGGACTGCAGCGAAAATCGCTCGCTGCACCAGACGCCGGCACCGCCGCGCTGTTCGGCGTTTCGACGCCGACGGCCTCCGGTGTGAACGTCGGCCCCGGTAACGCGCTCCGGGTACCCGCCGTGAAATGCGCCGTGCAGGCGATCAGCGAGGCGGTGGCGACCCTCGATGTGAAGGTGATGCGCCGGGACGGCGGGACTGAAACCGAGGCTCCTGACCATCCGGTGCTCGGCTTGCTGCGAGATCGAGCGAACGACTGGACGCCCGGTTTCGAGTTCGTCCGCGACCTCGTTGCGTCGGCACTGGTCCATGATGCGGGTGGCCTCGGCTGGATCAATCGCGTCGAAGGTCGGCCGGTGGAGATCATCGCCTACGATGCCGCCCACCTGACGGCGCAGCGGCACGAAGACGGCACCGGTGCCTATCGGTACTTCCTCAACGGCCGCGAAGAGCCGGCGGCGAACATCATCCACCTGCGCAGCCCTTTCGGCCGCTCGCCAGTGTCGCTGGCCCGGGAGAGCATCGGGCTCTCGATCACGTTGGAGCGGCACGCCGCGAAGCTGTTCAGCGGCGGGTCTCGCCCTGGCGGCATGGTGTCGTTCAAGGAGAAAATGGGGCCTGAGGCGCTGAAGAACGCGGCGGTGGCTTTTCGGGCC
>JAYSCE010000335.1:0-5134 GCA_041915035.1 Xanthobacter sp. | reverse complement strand
CGGCTTCGCTGCCACGGGCGACCGCGCCGCACCTGCGGCGGCGTCCATCAAGGCCCTCGTCAGTTGGTGCGCGACCCCGGCGGGGGCGTATCGAAGCGGCCGAGCAACCCGATCGCATCATCGGGCGCAGGCACCTCAGGTTGGGTCGACGCGGCAGACTGTTCCGCGTCGGGACGCGCAGGGTCTCCGAACAGCCCCCGTCCGTTCGGCAGCTCAGCATGGCTGCGGAACAGGTTGGCGCGGTCGAGGGGCGTGAGGCCGAAGCGCTTGGACATCTCGAACATGATCTTGGATGCCGCCTCGCGACGGTCGACCGAGGGATTGACCCTCGGCATCAGGTCGCCGGAAACGGTCTTCACGTTCCGCGAATAGCCCGTCTTGGCAATGTCTTCGTTGGCCTCCGCCCACTCGCCCACCGCCACGCAGAACAGCGCGAAGGTGAAGCGGTCCAGCGCCTCGAACAGGTGCAGCTTGGCCAGCTTCGGCACGTAGTCCCGCCAAACCGCCAGCGCCGCCCCGAAGCGCTCATCCATGAAGCGGGGAGGGGACAGCGCATTGTCGCCGTCGCCGGGCGCCGCCGCCAGTAGTTCGGCGAGGTGCCGCTGCCGCTCGATCGCCTTGTCGACCTTCGTCTTGCGCCGGCCGGGATACCCTTTCGCCGCCTCGATCTCGGGCGGGTCGCCGCGTCGTCCGCGCGCCATGGTCCGCCTCCATCAAGTGGCTGGGACAAAAAAACATTTCCGCCAATACCGCGCCGGAAAAGAAGTCGATGGGCCGCCGGTCCGCCCCCCAAAGGTGCTGGACTTTTGACCCGCCCCCCCGTGGGGTCAGGGGTGGATGGGCAGGCCGAGGCGGATGGCGAGGGCGTCGAGGGCCGCGCGGCCCTTGCGCTCGATCGTCTGTTTGAAGCCGTCGTGGCACTCCTTGCAGGAGGAGCACCACCATTCACTTCGCCAGAACGTCTCGGCGAACTGGCGCTGCGGATACAGGTGATCAACACAGGTGGCTGGTGTCAGCCTGTCCACCAGCTGACAGTAGACGCACAGCGGATGCCGCTGCAGATGCGCCTTGGCCGCCTTGTCCCAAGCCGAGGTGTAGCCGCGTTCGCGCGCCGAACCCCGATGACGGTCATATTCGCGATTGAGCTCCGCCCGCTCCCGGATATGACCGGGCCGGAACAGCCGAGGGCGATGTGTCAGGAAGGCGCTCCAAGCTGGCGCACTCCGGGTGACTGCACCAGCAGTCACTCCGGTTCGTCGACCGTACGCGGCGGAGGTGATGTACCCCGGGAGGCCGTCCTGCCCCTTCCGCCGATCCGCTCCACTATCCTGCCATGGCCTTGGTGTAGGAGGCCGAGGAGGTGGAGCACTCCACAGAGGTGGAGCGACCGAATATAGAGATGGACACAACCATGATTTGCCGGCCCGCGTCAATCCTTTCCACGACGCCGGGAAAGCCTGCGAACGGCCCTTCCTTGATCATCACGACTTCACCCACAAGGAAGCCCCCTAACGCCCGCCGCTTGTCCGTCACCTCGGGCGCCTCAGGCATCCAATAGCCGTCGCGGGTGCAGGCCTCGCGCAGCAGGGCCATCACCTTGTCCGAGATGGGCAGCACCGCGCCGTCCTGCCGCCGTGCCACGGAAATCACATCTCCGGTGCGCTGGAGCCGGTAGAGCGAATGCCCGTCCAGCAGCTCGACAAAGATGTACCCGGGAAACCGGGCCACCTTCTTGGACCGGCGCCGCATGCGGCCGTTCCGGAACACTTCTTCATCGTCCATTTCCCATGGGGCGAACACCCGGAAGCCGGCGCGCGACAGTTCGAACTCCGCATCGAACTCGCGCCCCTCGAACGTGCAAACGGAAACCCATCTCGTGCTCATCGCGCCACCCTCGGCCTTGTCAGTGTCAGGTCCAGGGTCACCGCCATGCCGGGGCGGCCGTCCGGGGCAGCGCGGGGAGTGGCGATGCATGGGGCTTGCGTCAACAGCCCCGTTCCCTCGCCAGATCATCCGCGCCGCCGTCTCCCTTGCGTCCCACCTGTCCCACCTCTCTCAAGAAGAAAGAACAAGGTGGGGCGCACTCAAACCGTTGGCATCACTTGAACTGTCCCACCTGTCCCACCTGTCCCACCTAAAATCGCCTGCCAGAAATTCCCATCATCCCGACAGGGGCGTGTCGTGCGCGCGCGTACGTACACGCGAGGATCAAGGTGGGGCAGGTGGGGCAGGTGGGGCGCGCCCTTGTGCGGCAACGGTTTGCGGGCGCCCCACCTTGTAGGCGCGTCCCACCTCAGGTGGGGCGCTGCAGGGGTCACGGCAGGGGATCGTCGGCATAGCCGGCCTCCTGCTCATCCTCGCGGCTCCATCCGATGTCCTGTCCGAGGTCCGCCTCTATGGCGTCGCGGCAGGCGGACAGCGTCGGCAGCTGGTAGCACCAGACGCGCTTGGAGACGCCAGGCGCGTAGTCGATCATGCGCTTCACCCGGGCGAGGCCCGGCACCAGCTTCTGCATCTTGATGCCGAAGGCCGTCATCTCGCTTTTTCGGCGCACGCCCACCTTCTCGGCGACCGCGATGTAATCGTCGAAGAGAGTCACGATGGGGATCACGCCCACCCATTGCTCCCCGCCCGAGGTGGTGGCGCCCGCCATCACCCGTTCGAACCACCAGCTGTCGACGCTATCCAGCGACCGCAGCTTCTGCTCAAGGAGCGCACCCGTGCGCGGGATCTTGCGCAGGTCCACCTGCGAGAGGTCGAAGGCGAGGAGATCGTGCAGCAGGGCCTCGCGCCCGCCAGCGGCAAGCTCTTCGTCCATCTCGCGGAAATAGGTGGTATCCTGCGCGCAGCGCGGGTTCACGTCGAGCACGCAGAAGCGCCGTTCATCCTTGCCGGCCGGCACCACCCAATCTTCGTTGGAGGTCATCAGCAGGCGCACGAAATTGTCGAGGCGGATGGGGTCGATGCCCTTGGCCTCGATCATCTGGAATTTCGAGGTGACGAGGCCCTTGAGCCGTCCCTCGGCCGCCTTGTCGCCCGCCCACACCGCCTCTTCGGCCTGCAGCAGCAGGCAGCTCGCCATATGGGCGTTGAACTGCCCCGTCACATATCGGGGGTCATCCACGGCGAAATAGTGGGCTTGGAAGAGCGAGCCCATCACCTCGCCCACCTTCGTCTTGCCGGTGCCCATCTTGCCGCGCATCACCAGCGCCGTGCCCACCCTCTCGCGCGGGCGCTGCACGAGATGGGCAAACCAGCCGAACACCCACCGGAACAGCGCCTCATCGCCCTCGCAGACGTTGGTCAGCAGGTGATCGCGGAAGATGCCATAGGAACCCCCGGCCCTCGGCGTCACGGTGAACCCGCGCCAGAGGTTGAGATATCCCGGCGTGCTCGCCGCCCCGTCCGGATTGGGGAAGAACTCGATTCCGGCGTAGGAGCGCCGGCGCGGGTGTGTATGCCAGCGCTTGCCCCACGTCATGCCCTTCACCTTGCCGTCAGGCGCGACGACTTCGGTGTAGGTGTTGGCAAACCAGCTCATGAAGGCGTCAAGGGCGACGATGCGCAGCCGGTCCTCTACAGGCCCGGAGGGCTGTTCCTTCGCCACCACGGCCTTCGACCCCATGAGCACGAGCGCATAGGAATCGTTCATATCGTCCACATCGAAGCCGAGCGGGCGCGCGCCGCGCACCTCTTCGCCCTCCTGCCAGGCGCGCCCGTCATCCGGCCCGGCTTCGCCGTCATCAGCCGCGGGAGCGGGGGCCTCGGCCGCAAAATCAGGCGCCGCGTCCTCACCCGGCTCGGCATGATCCGGCTGGGGAAGTCCTGCGGCCGCCGCCTGCACAATGGCGAGCACCGCCTCCGGCCCGGAGGCCGGCAACTGGGGAACGTCCGTCATTCGGTGCCCCTCAGCACATCGTTGAAGTCGCGGCCCGGCGGCGCCCATGCAATGGCCACCTTGCGCCCTTCGCGGGAATGGCGCGCCCGCGCCCGTTCCATCGACCATTGCGTCGCGATGGCCTCGCTGTCGCCGTCGCCCAACAGCAGCAGGTCGCTCACGCTGTCAGGCACATGCATGGCCGCGCTGGAGAAGTCCGGAACCGGCCCCGGCACGCGCGGCGCGCGCTTGCGCCCCAACTTGTCCGCCACCTTCAGCGAAGGGTGCGCCAGCGTTTCCGTCGCCCGCCCGGCGAGGTTCCCGAGATCCACGCCGGAGACGAACGCCATGTCCGGCGCCACCAGCCCCTTGGCGTGCATCGCGGTCCACACCGAAAGGACGGTCTCTATGCCTTCGGCCGCGAACATGCGCCGCACGCCATTGGGCGCCTTGATCAGCACGATGGCGCCGCCTTGCTTCGACCCGCGCACCTTTTTGGAGGGCAGCACCAACCCGGTTTCGGGGTCGATCCATTCCGCCTTCCCCTTGGGCCGGTTGAGGTCAATCCATGTGATGTGGAGGCCGGAGAAGAAACCCCGCGCATCGGTGATGGCCGCGAGCATGGCCGGCCCGCGCCCCAGCTCTTTCATCGCCTGCCGCCCATCCTCCAGGGCTTCGGACCCATGGAAATAGGACACCGATGGCGCGAAGCGCAGCGCTGGCGTGGGCGGCAGCGCAATGGCGCGCAAGGCGAGATAATCCTCGGCCATCGTGCCGCGTAACGCCCGCGCCGCCCGCCAGAGGCCATACAGCCGATGCCGTTCGCGCTCGCGGAAAGTGGCCGCATCCTTGTCGCGCTCGGCCGCCTTGCGCCGCCGCTCCTCCTCGCGCGCCGCAAGCTCCTCGAGGCTCGCCCGCGTGCCCTCGCCGCGCGGCGGCGGGCGGCCCGTCAGATCCTCGCAGGCGGCGAGGAAGTCGGCTCCGTCGAGGTACTCCACCAGAGAAATCGCATCGCCACCCCGCCCGCTCCCTCGGCAGTGGAAGACATTCTTGCGGATGCTCACGCCGAATCGGTCGGTCCCGCCGCAGACGGGGCACGGCCCCACCAGCTCGGTCCCGGACCGTCTCAGGCGGATGCCGCGCCGGTCGATCACCTCCAGCACCAACACGGCGCGCGCGTCTGAAGCCCAGGCGGCGAATTCAGAGGAGGGGGCGCGGCTCACTCTGTTTCGCTCCTGATGGGAAGCACCTGCCCGG
>JAYSCE010000334.1:0-5156 GCA_041915035.1 Xanthobacter sp. | reverse complement strand
CGGTCCGAGCGCGCAGGCCGGCCAGCCCGGGCGCGAGCCCCATGCCGTGCTGCCGCCGGCCCCTCCGGGCAAGGCGGCGCTGGGCGTCTATGCGCGTTTCGGCGCGGAAGGCGGCGCCATACCGCGCGGCCTCGTCTGGCGCGTCTTCGCCGACCAGCCCGAGGCGTCCACCGGCGCCTTCCCGCTGGTGGCGGAGAGTTCGGAGCCGGCGCCTGTGTTCTTCCTCACGCCGGGCGGCTACATCGTCCACGTTACCTACGGCTTTGCCACCTCGGCGCAGCGGGTGCAGATGGGCCCGGTCTCGCGCCGGCAGGCATTCGACGTGCCGGCCGGGGCCCTGCGCCTCGCCGCCGACGTGGATGACAAGCCCATCCCCGCCCAGAGGCTGACTTTCGACATCTTCGAGGGCTCGTTCCTGCAGGGGCGCACCTCCAGCCAGCCCTATTATCGCGGCGCCGCCGCCGGCGACGTGGTGCTCCTGCCGGAGGGCACCTATCACGTGGTCTCCACCTATGGCGACGCCAATGCCGTGGTGCGTGCGGACGTGATCGTCCAGCCCGGCAAGCTCACCGATGCCACCGTCCACCACCGGGCGGCGCAGATCAGCCTCAAGCTGGTGAAGGTGGCGCGCGGCGAGGCGCAGGCCGACACCCAGTGGACGGTCATCACCCCCGGTGGCGACACCATCAAGGAATCCATCGGCGCCTTCCCGACCTTCGAGCTGTCGGAAGGCGATTATTCCGTCATCGCCCGCAAGGACGGCAAGAATTTCAGCCGCGACATCAAGGTCGAGGCCGGCAAGAATCAGGAGGTGGAGGTTCTGGCGAAGTGACGCCCGGCCGCCGCCGTGTCCGGAGGGTTCCCATGGTGCGCCTTCTTCCGCGCATGGCCGGTGCCGTCGCGCTGTTCGGTCTTGTTACCTTGCCGATGCTTGCCGCCAATTCCGCCCGCGCCGCCGACGCCTCGGCCGGGCGCGCCCTTGCCGAGCGCTGGTGCGCCGGCTGCCACGTGGTCGGCACCGCGCCCCAGAGCGCCGCGAGCGATGCCCCTACCTTCGCCGCCATCGCCGCCCGCGACGGCGACGTCTCGGCGGCCTGGCTGGCCTTCCGCCTGCTCAATCCGCACCCGCAAATGCCGCAGGTCTCCCTCACCCGCGCCGAGGCGGCGGACCTTGCGGCCTATTTCGCGACGTTGAAGAAGTAGGTCCCAAAAGGAACGGGGCGCCGAAGCGCCCCGTCCGTCAAATCATGGAACCCTCACGCCGCCCGTCTCACGCCGCCTTGGCGGAGAGCGCCTTGCGCTTCAGGTCCGGCGGCACCGCCTCATCCACCAGCGCCGAGACCACCTCGTCGAGGCTGCCAGACGACTGGGCGTTGGAGCCGAGGCGGCGGATGGAGAGGGTGCGTTCGGCCGCCTCCTTCTTGCCCGCCACCAGCAGCACCGGCACCTTGGCGAGGGAGTGCTCGCGCACCTTGAGGTTGATCTTCTCGTTGCGGACGTCGAGTTCGGCCCGAAGGCCCGCGGCCTTCAACTGCGCCACCACCTCTTCGGCATAGCCGTCCGCATCCGAGGTGATGGTGGCGACCACCACCTGCGTCGGCGCCAGCCACAGGGGGAAGTGCCCGGCGAAGTGCTCGATGAGGATGCCGGTGAAGCGCTCCATGGAGCCACAGATGGCGCGGTGGATCATCACCGGCGTCTTCTTTTGGCCGTCCGCATCCACATAGAAGGCGCCGAACCGTTCCGGCAGGTTGAAGTCCACCTGCGTGGTGCCGCACTGCCATTCACGGCCGATAGCATCTTTCAGCGTGTATTCGAACTTGGGGCCGTAGAAGGCGCCTTCGCCCGGCAGGATGCCGGTCTTGATGCGCCCGCCCGACTGGGCCTCGATCTCGGCCAGCACGCGGGTCATCACCTCTTCGGCGTGGTCCCACACGGCGTCCGAGCCGACGCGCTTCTCCGGCCGGGTGGAGAGCTTCACCACGATCTCCTCGAAGCCGAAATCGGCATAGGTGGAGAGGATGAGATCGTTGATCTTCAGGCACTCCGCCGCCATCTGCTCCTCGGTGCAGAAAATGTGGGCGTCGTCCTGGGTGAAGCCGCGCACGCGCATCAGCCCGTGCAGCGCGCCGGAGGGCTCGTAGCGGTGCACCGCGCCGAACTCGGCGAGGCGCATGGGCAGGTCGCGATAGCTCTTGAGGCCGTGCTTGAAGATCTGCACATGGCCGGGGCAGTTCATGGGCTTCAGCGCGAACACGCGCTCGTCCTTGGTCTCGTCGCCGGCGGACTGGACCTTGAACATGTTCTCCTTGTACCAGCCCCAGTGGCCGGAGGTCTCCCACAGCGAATGGTCGAGCACCTGCGGGGCGTTGACCTCGCTGTAGTCGGCCTTCAGGCGCCGGCGCATGTAGGCGACCAGTTCCTGGAACAGGGTCCAGCCCTTGGGGTGCCAGAACACCGTGCCGGGGCCTTCCTCCTGGAAGTGGAAGAGGTCCATCTCCCGGCCGAGGCGGCGGTGATCGCGCTTCTCGGCCTCCTCCAGCCGGTGGAGGTAGGCGGCGAGTTCCTTCTCGTCCTGCCAGGCGGTGCCGTAGATGCGGGTGAGCATCGGATTGTTCGAATCGCCGCGCCAATAGGCGCCGGCCAC
This sequence comes from Xanthobacter sp., assembly GCA_041915035.1. GTDB lineage: Bacteria > Pseudomonadota > Alphaproteobacteria > Rhizobiales > Xanthobacteraceae > Xanthobacter. The sequence continues at coordinate 2,509 of JAYSCE010000334.1, read as the reverse complement.
CTTCATCAGCTTGAAGGCGTTGCCGATCTTGCCCGTGGAGGGCATGTGCGGGCCGCGGCAGAGGTCGAACCACTCGCCCTGCTTGTAGATCTTCACGTCCTGGTCAGCGGGGATCGCGTCGACCAGTTCGACCTTGTAATTCTCGCCCTTGGCAGCGAACACGCGCTTCGCCTCGTCGCGCGTCCACACTTCCTTGGTGAAGGGGCGGTCGCGGGCGATGATCTCGCGCATCTTCGCCTCGATGACCGGCAGGTCCTCCGAGGTGAAGGGGGCGTTGCGGGCAAAGTCGTAATAGAAGCCGTTCTCGATCACCGGGCCGATGGTCACCTGCGTGCCCGGCCACAGCTCCTGCACCGCTTCCGCCATCACGTGGGAGCAATCGTGGCGGATCAGCTCCAGCGCGCGCGGGTCGTCGCGGGTGACGATCTCCAGCTTCGCGTCGCGGGTGATGGGCTGGGAGAGGTCGGCGAGTTCCCCGTCGAGGGTGACGGCCACGGCCTTCTTGGCGAGGGATTTGGAGATGGCGGCGGCGATGTCCGCGCCGGACGTCCCCTCGGCATAATCGCGCTTGGCGCCGTCGGGGAAGGTCAGGGAAATCATGTCAAAGCTCCTTGCGGCCCACTCCTGCGCACCTCGCAGGTAGGCCTTTTCGTTAAGCGCGCCCTTTTAGGCGAGGCCATGGCGCCGCGTAAAGCGCGCGGGCGGGGCGAGGCGTCTCGACCGGCGGCGAAGCAAGGCCCGCGACAGCCCCGGCGCCTGAAACGGGCGGCTTCCACGCTCTGGATACCGTTCAGAAACCGTTCAGGGCCAAAATGCTGCACTGCTTCGGCCGCGTCCCCCCTTTCCCTCGCGCGCGGCCTCGGCTAATCGGGAAGCGGGGTCGTGAGTGTTCGCCATGCTGGCGTCGTTCCGAGAAGGTCCGGGGAGGGCCTTCGCGGAGGGCAGGGCGGGTCACGCGGGGTGGGAAACCGGTCGGCGCGCCTTTCAAGGCTGCACGACCGGCGAGGACACCGCTCGACCGGGCGAGAGCCCGGGATGCGTCTAGAAGAGGCCGGCATGATGCCTGTGACGATCAAGAACTTGACCTTCGCCGCCCTGCTTCAGGTGGGCGTGTTTGCCTTCGCGACCGGCGCCAGCGCCCAGGTGGGCCCGCGCGGCGGCCCCGGCGCCGTGATGGACATCGACGACCAGCCGGGCCTCACCGCCCCGGACGATGACGTCGCCCAGCTCGATCCCCAGTTCCGCCACCAGCCGGTGTATTTCCGCACCACGGAAAAGCCCGGCACCATCGTGATCCACACGAACGAGCGCTTCCTGTACCTCGTGCAGGGCGACAACCGCGCCATGCGCTACGGCATCGGCGTCGGCCGCGACGGCTTCCAGTGGTCGGGTCTCAAGACCATCGAGCGCAAGGCCGAGTGGCCGGACTGGACCCCGCCGTCCGAGATGATCCAGCGCCAGCCCTATCTGCCGCGCTTCATGGCCGGCGGCCCCGGCAATCCCATGGGCGCCCGCGCGCTCTATATCGGCGGCACTGTCTACCGCATCCACGGCACCAACCAGCCGCAGACCATCGGCTACGCCGTGTCGTCGGGCTGCTTCCGCCTCGTGAACAGCGAGATCATCGACCTCTATAGCCGTGTCCCGGTTGGCACCAAGGTCGTGGTTCGCCAGCAGGCCGCTCTCTGAGAGCGGCTCTTCCCGACACATTTCCACTGGGGGACTTCATGAAGACGATCCTGGCCCTACTGGCCGGCGCGGCCGTTGCGCTCGGCGCGACGGCGGCAACGGCGCAGACCCTCAAGACGGTGAAGGACCGCGGCGAGCTGGTTTGCGGCGTCTCCAAGGGGCTCCCCGGCTTCTCCGCGCAGGACGCCTCCGGCAAGTGGACGGGCTTCGACGTGGATCTGTGCCGCGGCCTCGCCGCGGCCATCTTCGACGACGCCAACAAGGTGAAGTTCGTGCCGCTGACCGCGGACGAGCGCTTCCCCGCCCTCACCAAGGGCGAGATCGACGTGCTCTCGCGTAACTCCACCTGGACACTGGAGCGCGAGGCCAAGCTCGGCCTGCTCTTCACCGCCATCAATTATTATGACGGCCAGGGCTTCCTGGTGCGCGACGCCCGCAAGGTCACGTCTGCCCTGGAACTCGACAAGTCCAAGGTCTGCGTCCAGGCGGGCACCACCGCCGAGAGCAACACCAAGGACTATTTCGCCGCCAACGGCATGACGCTGGAACTGGTGACGCTGCCCACCTCCGGCGACCTCGTGAAGGCCTACGAAGAGGGCAAGTGCGACACGCTCACCACCGACGTGTCGCAGCTCTATGCCCTGCGTCTCACCATGGCCAAGCCCGGCGACCACATCGTGCTGCCCGACGTCATCTCAAAGGAGCCCCTCGGCCCCGTCGTCCGCCAGGGCGACGACCAGTGGTTCAATCTGGTGAAGTGGACGGGGTTCGCGATGATCAATGCCGAAGAACTCGGCGTCGCCACCAACACCCTGGACGC